>NZ_PINZ01000119.1:0-1030 GCF_002810305.1 Halomonas sp. 141 | reverse complement strand
CATAACAGTGATTATACGCCCTGCCATGAAACCTCAATGAACGTGACATCACAATGACTGAGGTTTCATAGCCACCAAATTGAATCTACCTCATTGATTCTACAGCGTGCAAAGAGAATTTTGGCGATGTAGCCAAAATTCGCGGGCTTGCGCGTTTTGCTCGTCTCAATAATACTGTTTTTATATACAGCATTATTGAGGCATTCTCCCATGAAACTGATGGAACGCGTCAAGGCAACCATGAGGGTCAAGCGCTATAGCTTACGCACCGAAAAAACCTATTGTTACTGGATTCGATTTTACATTCGGTTCAATAATTTACGTCACCCTGCCACCCTAACAGATCATGAAGTACGGCAATTTTTGGAGTATCTGGCAATCGAAAGGCACGTGGCAGCGGCTACACAGAATCAAGCACTCAATGCCATCGTCTTCCTTTATCGCCATGTGCTGGACCAGCCGCTTGGCGAGATTGGTCAATTTAGCCGAGCTAAGCGCCCTCAGCGCTTACCAGTGGTGCTTTCCCATCAGGAAGTAATGGAGGTATTTCAGCACTTGTCTGGCTCTATGCTTCTCATGGCCTCACTGATGTACGGCTCAGGTTTACGTGTCTCCGAAGCCTGTCGGCTTCGCGTCAAAGATATTGATTTCTCAAGGCAAATCATCACGGTGTATGCAGGCAAAGGCAACAAAGACCGCACCACGCTACTGCCGCCTTCTTGCGTCCAGCCATTACATACGCATATACAAATGGCAGAACAACAACTGAACGCTCGCCTTGAAGCCAACGCTATTCCTGTGTCACTGCCATATGCTCTGGACCGTAAATATCCGAACGCGGGTATTTCACTTGCATGGCAATGGCTTTTCCCTTCCTCCAGGCCTTGCTTCGATGAGAGGGGGCGCGTCGTTCTACATCACATTCATGCCTCTGCCGTCCAAAAAGCCGTCAAATATGCCATGCGCTCATCTTCTTTAACACGCCCTGGCTCATGCCACTCTTTGCGGCACAGTTTCGCCACTCAGCTAC
>NZ_PINZ01000118.1:0-1031 GCF_002810305.1 Halomonas sp. 141 | reverse complement strand
CGCCAGCGCGGCGGCATACGCCCCACGCCCGTCGGCGAGATGCTGCTGGAGTACTGCGAGCGGCGCAGCGCCCTCGACGAGAGCTTTATCACGTCCCTCGAAGCCTACCAGCGGCTGGAAACCGGAACGATTTCCCTCACCGTGGGCGAAGGCTTCGTCAGCGACCTGGTGGCTTCTCCCCTGCATGAATTCACCCAGCGCTATGCGGGCATCCAGCTGGATATCCATATCGCGGGCACCTCCGGCATCATCGATGCGATTGTCGAGGATCAAAGCCATATCGGGCTGATGTTCCACGAGCGTACCCATCCGCAGCTGCGCTTCTGGGCCTCCAGCCCGCAGCCGTTGATGGCCATTCTGTCGCCGCATCACCCCTTGGCCGAGCAGCCCCACCCGCTCACCCTGGCTCAGCTCAGCACCCAGCCCATGGCCATGTGGGACACCACCCATGGCGTGCGCCAGATGGTCGACCAGGCGTTTCAACAGGCCCGCCTTGCTCCGCGCATGACCATGAACACCAACTCGATGGTGATCCTGGCGCAATACGTGCGCAGCGGCATGGGGGTGACGCTGCTACCGGCGTTTGCGGTCGCCCACGATCTGGACATCGGCAGCCTTGTCGCACGCCCGGTAGACGACCCGCTGTTTCAGCGCTCCCAGGCCCACATGGTCACCCGGGTGGGCCGCCAGCAGCCCAAGGCCAGCATCCTGCTGCTGCGCCACCTGCAGCGCTGGATGCAGGCCTTTCGGGACCCGGCGTCGAATCAGCCGACACCGCTGCCGTAGCCAAACGCCACGCTGGCCTCGGGTGCGGTTTCCACCCAGACGCTTTGCGGCACCGTGTATTCGCGCAGGCCGTCCAGACCGCTGGAGCGGCCAAAGCCGCTGTCGCCAAAGCCCCCGAACGGCGACATCACGCTGATCGCCTTGTAGCTATTGATCCATACCGTGCCCGCCCGCAGCTGCCCCGCCACGCGATGCGCTCGGGCCACGTCCTGGCTCCACACGGCACCGGCCAACCCAAACCGGGT
>NZ_PINZ01000117.1:0-1044 GCF_002810305.1 Halomonas sp. 141 | reverse complement strand
TGTCGGGTCCCGTGTGATTGACCACCCGTTTGGTAAATAACTCAGGCCGCTTGGCCTGCCATTCCTTCATCGCCGTGATCGGCGATTGATGATGCAGCGCTTTCTGCGGTATGTGGTGATTGTACAGCCAGCAGTATCGCTTAAGCGTCTGCTCGAGGTCTTCGCCTGAGGTATAGCGCCGGGTCGCCAGCACGTCGCTGATACGGCCGTTGAAGCGCTCCACCATTCCATTCGTTTGCGGCCTTCCCGGCTTGATCAGGCGGTGCTCAATCCCGTGGGCCAGGCACTCCTGATCGAAGGGATAGCGCCCGCTGGGCTTGCGCTCACCTGCCCGCGTGAAGCGATCCGTGAACGACTTGCCGTTGTCGGCCAGCACCGTCTGAATCTTGAAGGGCACCTTTTTCTCCACCTGCTTCATAAACGCCCGAGCATCCTTCGCGGACTGGCTGCCTCGGACCTCCAGGTAGACCCAGCGTGTCGCACGGTCGATGGCAACGTACAAGTAGCGCTTCTGCTCCTCGTCGGGCATTTGAGGCAGGTGCTTAATGTCGATATGCACGTAGCCCGGCTCATAGTCCTTGAAGGGCTTGTGCCGGGGCTTCTCGTCGCCACCGGCATCTTGCCGCGCCAGTTCCGCCAACGTCGGCACCTCACGCCGCTTGAGCATGCGATGCAAGGCAGAGCGCGACAAGCCTTGGCTCAGGAACTCACGCGCCACGACGAGAAGGTCATCCAAGCCGAGGCGCAGGAACTCACGAGCCGTGATCAGCACCTCCTCCTGCTCAGCTGTGAGCGTGGCCAGGAGGTTGTGACGGGTATGCGGTCGGTCATGGACATCGTCGCGGTAACGCCATCGCCGGATGGTCGCAGTAGCGACACCATACTGCCGGGCCAGTTCGCTATCCGTGATGCTGGAAGGCGCTGCCTGGATCTCGGCACGGATCTTCGGTGTCGTCGTCGCTTGTTTATGCAGCTTGATGTTCATGAACCTGTTCCCGGATGAATTGCTGAAGAAGCTCCCTGGCGGCTAGCAGAGGATAACTC
>NZ_PINZ01000116.1:0-1045 GCF_002810305.1 Halomonas sp. 141 | reverse complement strand
ATATAGTCGTGGGTGTGTTCTAGCCAAAAGGACGACAGCGCCCAAATATCCTCTAGACGCCGACCTTTATGGTCCAGCCCTTCGCCACTGTAAAAATCGATCAAGCGTGTATCGTTATCCATTAGGCAGTTCCCATGGTGAGTTCGAGTTAAGCTCAAGTCTGGTGTATGGGAGGAGGTAGGAAGGGTGGCGTATCCTGTTGATTGATCACGACCAAGATCTCAACCAACACGAGTGGATACGCCATGACCGATTCTACCCTCCGGGCTCTTTCACAACCAGAACCCCAGGTCACTGACCCGCTGCACGAGCTGCTGCGACGAGGTGCCCGTGACCTGATCGCCAAGGCTGTCGAGGCCGAGCTGGCCACCTTCCTGGCGCAGTATGCCGATCAGCGGCTCGACGATGGACGTCAGGCCGTGGTCCGCAACGGCTACCTGCCCGAGCGCACGGTCCAGACCGGGATTGGGGATGTCAGCGTTCAGGTGCCCAAGGTGCGTGACCGCAGCGGCGGTGGTGCTCGCTTCAACAGCAGCCTGCTGCCGCCCTACCTGAAGCGGGCCCGCAGCATCGAGGAACTGATCCCCTGGCTCTACCTGAAGGGGATTTCCACTGGCGACTACCAGGAGGCGCTGGCGGCGCTGCTGGGCGACCAGGCCAAGGGGCTCTCGGCCAACACGGTGTCTCGGCTCAAGAAACAGTGGGAAGACGAGCATACCGAGTGGCGGCAGCGTGACCTGTCAGACCGTCGCTACGTCTACTGGTGGGCCGACGGCGTGTACAGCAACGTGCGCATGGATGACCGCCTGTGTCTGCTGGTGATCATCGGCGTCACGGAGCAGGGCCGCAAGGAGCTGGTGGCCGTCGAGGACGGCTTCCGTGAGTCGGCAGACAGCTGGGAAACGCTGCTGACGGGGCTGCGAGAGCGCGGTCTGACTCAAGCCCCCAAGCTGGCGGTGGGCGACGGTGCCATGGGCTTCTGGGCGGCGTTGAGCAAGGTCTATCCAGAGACCGAGCACCAGCGCTGCTGGGTCCACAAGACTGC
>NZ_PINZ01000115.1:0-1082 GCF_002810305.1 Halomonas sp. 141 | reverse complement strand
GACCAAGTATATTCGAAGCCATGAAGCAGACCAAGACCCTCAAGGTTCGAGTGAAGGACAAACACGCCGCCGAGCTTAACCGCATGGCCCGCAGCGTGAATTTTGTTTGGAACTACCTCAACGAACTGTCTTCCCGAGCCATTCGGGAGAAAGGTCTGTTTCTGTCTGCCTACGACATGCACCCCTATACCAAGGGTGCTGGCAAGGACCTCGGCCTGCACAGCCAAACGCTGCAATGCATCGCTGCTGAATACGTTGCCCGCCGCAAGCAGTTCAAAAAGCCCCGCTTGAATTGGCGCAAGTCCGGCGGTGTACGCCGCTCACTTGGCTGGATTCCGGTCAATACCGGCGCGGCCAAGTGGAAGAACGGGCAGGTATTTCACAACGGCACCTACTTCAAGGTGTGGGATAGCTACGGCCTGTCGACATACAAGTTCCGTGCCGGCAGTTTCAACGAAGATAGCCGGGGCCGGTGGTATTTCAATGTTGCGGTCGAGGTGGACGTGCAGCCGACGCTTGGGCAGGGCGCCGTTGGCATCGACCTTGGGCTCAAGGATGTGGCCACCTGTAGCGATGGAGGAAGGCTGGAAAACAGCCGCTTCTACCGCCGCATGGAAGACCAGTTGGCGACAGCCCAACGTGCCCGCAACAAGCGGCGGGTAAAAGCTATTCACGCCAAGATCAAGAACCGTCGCCAGGACGCGCAGCACAAGTTTTCCCGGAAACTCGTCAACCAGTACGGCGAAATCGTCGTGGGCGATGTTTCCTCAACCAGGCTCGCGAAGACCAGGATGGCCAAAAGCGTCTACGACGCTGGCTGGTCACAACTGAAAACGATGCTGGAATATAAATGCGCTCACGCAGGCATCGTCTTCAAGGTCGTTCGCGAAACCAACACCACCCGCGCCTGTTCGTCGTGCGGCTCGCTTAGCGGGCCGCAGGGCGTCAACGGGTTGCGAGTAAGGGTCTGGGAGTGCGTGGAGTGTGGTGTACTCCACGACCGGGACGTGAATGCGGCCCGGAATATCCTCAGCCTCGGGGCAGGACGTTGCCCTCAAGAAGTTGGAATCCCCGTCCTTTAG
>NZ_PINZ01000114.1:0-1126 GCF_002810305.1 Halomonas sp. 141 | reverse complement strand
GTGACTGCTCCCCGCCCTGACGGGCGAGGCTTCCCACGTCTTAGGCCGCTGCCGGTGCGTGACCGGGCTTACACAGGCCTCGATGGGCAGAGACCGACAGTCCTTCGGCCTTCAACTGGATGATGCCTTGATGCTTGATGTTAAGCGCCGCATTGATGTCGCGGTCGATGCCCTGGGTGCCGCAGTGAGGACAATCCCAAGTGCGAACCGTTAGCGGCATTTGTTCGACCTTGTGGCCGCAGCCCGCACAGGTCTTGGTGCTGGCAAACCACTGGTCGATTTTGACCAGATGCTTGCCTTGCTGCTTGGCTTTGTAGTCCAGTTTTTGGATCAGGCTGTGCCAACTGGCATCGGCAATATGTTTTGCCAGCTTGCGGTTTTTCAGCAGGTTTTTGACGTTCAAGGTCTCGACCACCACCGCTTGGTTATCGTCAATGAATTGTCGAGACAGTTTATGCTGGAAGTCAGCACGGGCATTGGCCAGGCGCTCGTGCGCCTTGGCAAGGGTTAGCCGTGCTTTCGCACGGCGCTTGCTGCCCTTCTGGCAGCGGGAAAGCGCTTTTTGTTTGCGCCGCAAATTAGCACGCGCCCGCTTCAAGAAACGAGGATTGGCCACTTTGCGGCCAGTCGAGTCGATAGCCAAATGCGTCAAGCCCATATCGACCCCCAGCACGGTGTCGACGGTTTGCAGCGGTGCGGGCGCCTCAACGCCGTCCTCGACCAGCACCGAGGCGTAGTATTTGCCGGTGGTGGTACGGGTTAAGGTGATGCTTTTCAGCGTGCCGGTGATGTCACGGTGAAGTCGGGCTTTAATCGGCGTGAGCTTTGGCACTTTGATCCAGCTCCCACCGACCTTGATGCCGGTACAGTGATAGCTCGATTGCTTACCGTGCTTGCGCTTGAATTTGGGGTAGCGGGCTTTTAACTGGGGGTTAAAGAAGTTCTGGAAGGCGCGATCCAAGTTAATGCACGCCTGCTGCAACGCAATTGAATCGTAGTCTTTCAGCCAGTGGTACTTGCGGGATTTTTTCGCTACCGCCAGTAGCGGCTTGAGGTCTTTCTTAGCCCGGAGCTTGGTGCCATGCCGCTTGTACTGCGTACTGATGATGTGCAGTGCCTTGTTGTA
>NZ_PINZ01000113.1:0-1155 GCF_002810305.1 Halomonas sp. 141 | reverse complement strand
TTTTTGACGTGTATTGTGTGCGTCTCCTGTCAGCAAGCGCTCTGGCTCACTGCGGCGTATCCGGTGTTGCGAGTGCGTTCACACTCCTTCGTTATCATCACGACCAGACCCCTTGGGTGTTATAGGGTCAAGCCTCACGGGCCATTAGTACACGTTAGCTCAACGCCTTGCAGCGCTTCCACACCGTGCCTATCAACCAGCTGGTCTCGCTGGGCCCTTCAGGAGGCTCTAGGCCTCAGGGATGTCTCATCTTGAAGGGGGCTTCCCGCTTAGATGCTTTCAGCGGTTATCCCGTCCGACCATAGCTACCCGGCAATGCCACTGGCGTGACAACCGGAACACCAGAGGGTCGTCCACTCCGGTCCTCTCGTACTAGGAGCAGCTCTTCTCAAACATCCAACGCCCACGGCAGATAGGGACCGAACTGTCTCACGACGTTCTAAACCCAGCTCGCGTACCACTTTAAATGGCGAACAGCCATACCCTTGGGACCGACTTCAGCCCCAGGATGTGATGAGCCGACATCGAGGTGCCAAACACCGCCGTCGATGTGAACTCTTGGGCGGTATCAGCCTGTTATCCCCGGAGTACCTTTTATCCGTTGAGCGATGGCCCTTCCATACAGAACCACCGGATCACTAGAACCTGCTTTCGCACCTGCTCGACGTGTCTGTCTCGCAGTCAAGCACCCTTATGCTCTTGCACTCATTGCACGATGTCCGACCGTGCTGAGGGTACCTTCGTGCTCCTCCGTTACGCTTTGGGAGGAGACCGCCCCAGTCAAACTACCCACCACACACTGTCCTCGATCCGGATCACGGACCTGAGTGAGAACGCCAATGATGCCAGGCTGGTATTTCAAGGTTGGCTCCCCTCGAACTGGCGTCCGAGGTTCAAAGCCTCCCAGCTATCCTACACAGGCAACATCAGCGTCCAGTGTGAAGCTATAGTAAAGGTTCACGGGGTCTTTCCGTCTAGCCGCGGGTACACCGCATCTTCACGGCGATTTCAATTTCACTGAGTCTCGGGTGGAGACAGCGTGGCCATCATTACGCCATTCGTGCAGGTCGGAACTTACCCGACAAGGAATTTCGCTACCTTAGGACCGTTATAGTTACGGCCGCCGTTTACCGGGGCTTCGATCAAGAGCTTCGG
>NZ_PINZ01000112.1:0-1161 GCF_002810305.1 Halomonas sp. 141 | reverse complement strand
AACAACATGCCGACCCATGCAGGCCTTTTCAATCATATCATCCTGATTTTCTTATCTATTTCGTGGGGATCCGTCAGCGTTAAAGCCCTGGTTGTTACCCTGCAGGCGATGCGTTTTCTGGCGGTAGTGGTGCAGGATATAGCGAGAAATCTCCCGAATGCGGTCCGGGTGCTGTAAAGCCTGGCGGTTCTCGGCGGCGTTTAGCGTTTTCTCATCCTGCTCGGTTTCTATCGCCTTGAACCTGGGGCGCACATCGTTGTAATCCACCTTGAACTTGAGCACCTTTTCATCCCGAATGGCGTCGGTGATGACATAAGCGTGCAGCTCGCGACCAAACACGCTGGCGGTGTTTTCCGCACCCAACGCGTTTTTCGGGAAGATGGGCGTACCGGTAAAACCAAACTGATAGAACCGCTTGAATTTCTTTTTCAGGTTTTTCTGGGTATACGGATTTAATGGTTGATTGGGCATCTTCACCCCACCAACCTGATACCACCCTCAGATGGTTGATAGATCGACCCCGTAGTTGAGTTCCTCTGCGAAGTCCGGCAGTCCGTAACCGATGGTTTTCTTGTGGAACGGAGAGACCTTTGCAGTCGGGGGCTTCTTCTTGTGCTTCGTGGTGTACAGCATTCGTGCCCGCATCACCTCGAAGGAGTAACCACGCCCTTCACGGTTCTTGTCCTTCGCCAGTCGGTTGATGGACTCCGTGTAAGCGTTGGTGACGGGCATGTCCGTCTCGAAGTAAGTCATGATCTCTTCGCGCCAGTTGCCTACAGCCCTGACCAGATCGCTCCAGACTTCCTTCTGGCCCTTCGGAATGGTGGCTATCCAGTCGTCCAGGGCGGCTTCTGCCTGTGGCCGTGTGGTGGCATTCCAGATGCCGTAGAAGCGCTCCTTGTGCTCGTAGGCGGCCAGCAGTTGCGGGAATGCGCCAGTCCAGGTCTCCATAATGAGGCGTTCCCGGTCTGATACTTCGTGAGCGCGTTTCAGCAGGAGTTTCCGGTCTCCCTTGAGAGTCCGGCTCTGGGAGGGTTTCAGCTCCTTTCTGAGGCCCTTGCGGACCTTTTCCAGGGCATCGTTCGCCATGCGCACCACATGGAACTTATCGACCACGATACGGGCCTGGGGCAGCACAGCCTTGACCGCTGCCCGGTAGGG
>NZ_PINZ01000111.1:0-1161 GCF_002810305.1 Halomonas sp. 141 | reverse complement strand
TTGATGGATTGGTTAGGTTCTTGAAATCATAGCACTTTCAGCCGCTTTCTTTTATACCCTGTGAGAAATCCGGGCTAAGGTTGCTCATCATAACTTAAAAGAGTCTGAGCAGGGAGGTTGTAATGTAAGTTCATAATTTTCCGATAAGCTTGCTCTCTCTTAGGCTGCTGCCCTAAGGTTAGTGTGCCTTAAAGGTATCGCCTGAACCTATAAAGAGATTATTTATGGAAAAAGTCACCTATATAGAAGAGTACGTCGTACCTCAGCTCTTCACGACAGCGTTTGAAGCCTACGAATTTGAGCATCGAGGCCGTGAACGTTCAAAAGGGTATGCGAAGCTGGAAACGTTCGGCCTTCTCTGGGGATACTCCATTCCGGCAAAGGGTGATTTACCTGCACGTATCGTCGCCACAATGTCGACAGTTGAAACGTCAGCAACTCGCCACGAAGATTGGGTTCAGCCAAATTTTGACTCTATCATTGCCAAAAAACAGTTTTTTGAGCGCTACTGGCAAAATATTGAACTGGTGGGCACCTTTCATTCTCATCCGTATGAAAACCTTGATGACGTCAAACGTAATAGAGGCTGGCAAGGCTCACCAGAAGATCAAGAGTTTTGGCCTTACTTCCATCAGCTAGTGGCTCCCGAACAAGCGCTGATGACTCACCTGGTCATTACGATTGCCAAGATGTCAAAACGGGGCTGGGCGATGCCTGACCGGCTAAAGGGTAGTGATCATAACAAGGGATATGTGCTAAGCGCAGACGAACGTAAATTTTGGCTACGGGCTTACGCGACTAACCAAACGCCAGATGGCGAGTATGAGTTTTCAGATGACATGGGACTGCAAGTTCCTGCTCTTCATGATTTTATGAAGTGGTCATCCCGTTAAGCTGAACCGTTTTAATCGATGTCCATGAGATTGCTTGTAAACGTGCATATCTTTGCACTGATATCAGCGTCACGTATCCAAAACAGTTCATGGGCATAGCATCTCGGTTTGGCAGTAGGGGTAATTCCTGAATCCGTGAGACCGGCCCCCGGAAGCACTTCTAACCCACTGACCTGCATGGCAATATAGCCATTATCGCCATTCACCCAGACAGTGCCATGCCCAACATAAAGTTCCGCGCCAGTCGCCGCACCCTCACCAGCCACGC
>NZ_PINZ01000110.1:0-1186 GCF_002810305.1 Halomonas sp. 141 | reverse complement strand
CCCTCCCAGGAGCGGAAACAGCCCGAGATTTTCTGCTGGACCTTGGTCATTCGCAGATCGCGTTCCCCCTGGTTGTTGGTGAAGGGAGCGGCAGGGTCGTCGAGGAAGCGCAACACGTCGTCCTCGTACGCCTGGAGGCGTTCCAGGAGGTTGCGCGACTTGGTGCGCTTGGCCCGGCCTCGCGTTCCAGGTGGCGGTTTCACCGGCGGGGGGCACTCGGCGTCCCCTTTCGCCAGGCAATCTCGATAGCGCTGCCGCCAGGCTCGGGTCTCATCGGCCGAGAGGCAGCCGTCGGCCACCTCCACGGCGCGATGCATCTCCAACAACAGGTCATGCAAGGCCTTGGCCCATGCCTGGCCATCGTTCTCCCAGGCCGCTGTCAGCTCCCGAAGGTGGTGCGCATTACAGAGCGCGTGCCGGCAATCCGGATAGCGGTAGTAGGGCTTCCAGTGATCATGCACCAGCACGCCACGCACGAAGGGCAATACGCCGATGGCGTCCATCGCTTCCTGGCCGCGCTTGGGGTGCGGGGCCAACCAGGTCAGGGCCTCGTTGGAGGCGCTGTGTAGCCAGTAGCGTTTGCCACCGACCTGCATTCCGGTTTCATCGGCATGGACGGTGGCTGCTTCACGTAGCGCCGGGATCACCCACTCGGCGAACGCCTCGGCCCGCTGGTAGGCCTCCTGGTTGAAGGCGAACAGGGTGCCGGTGCTCAGCGACAGGCCGCACTGCGAGGTGAGCAACTCGCGGATACGCGCATAGGGCAACAGCTGATACTGGGAGAGATAGACGACATGCGCCTTGAGGCGAGGGCCATACTGGATGGGGCGAGTCACGCCCTCGGGGAATGGCGCCACGTAGCGTTGCCCCTGATCATCTTCGAGGACCTCAGCCTGATATTCGGTGACCACGGCCTGGATTACGATGTCCTGCACTTGGCGCGTTTCGACGCCGACCGGGCGGTAAGAACGCCCCTTGGGGAGTTGCCGACGATCGACACGGAGCTTGACCACCTCGTCGGGGTCCGTCACCGGCGCCAACGTCTTACCCTCATGCCCTGGCTGTCCGCCGGGGCGCCGCTCGCCTTTGGCGCGCGAGCGGCGCTGGCGATTGGGATCCTGGGACGGTGGCTTGCTGCTGTTGCGGCTACTGGTGGCCAGGCGATCGGCCATGAGCTTGACCAGCA
>NZ_PINZ01000010.1:0-105279 GCF_002810305.1 Halomonas sp. 141 | reverse complement strand
GGCCGGATATAAGCGTGCAGTCCTCATCCGTGTCCATCTCATGGCTTGCTTGCTCAACGGGACGGGTCCATATAAGGTGGCTTTAGCCCGCGACCATTCCAGCGTGCAGCGGTAGCGTGGAAGTGATGGCTCACCTTCCTCCCAAAGCATCCATGATCGACTAAAAACTAAGCTTTCGAGGTAGGCTTAACCCATGTTTGCTGCTAGGCTCAAAGTATTAGAGCGAATAACGCCGCAGGGACAACATAATGCAGAATGCCCGCATAACGCTTCACCTAAGCAAGCAGCGCATGCAAGTGCGGGTGGATGGCATTCTGCTAGCCGACTCCACCAATACGCTGGAACTCCGCGAACAAGGCTACCCGCCACGCCACTACTTCCCACGTGAAGACGTGCGTATGGACTTGCTTACCACTTCGGAAACGATCACCCATTGCCCGTTTAAAGGGCATACGGTGTACTTTTCGCTGTGTGAGCGACGGGATATTGCTTGGAGTTATGAGGCGCCGATTGAGGGGATGGAAGCTATTGCGGGTAGGGTGGCGTTTTATGAGGAAGTGAGCTGGTGAAGCTTTTCGGCCCGGAGAGGTCAGAGAAATAATTGTCTTTACCATACTTTTTACCGTTGGGCTGTCAAAGTCGTACTATGCTCGGCCACAGAACTACTTAAGTGTGGTGGTAAGTAAGGCATGAATAAGGTCTGAGAGAAAGGTTACTCACCACCAGAAAAAATTTAATGAATTGTAGGGTTATATGGAAATCAAAGAAGCAATTATACATGGTTTTGAGAAAGAGGCACAAAGCTATCAGGTCGAGGTTAAGCCAAGGCTTGAAAACTCCCCTTTAGATGACATGATGAACCATCTGGGTGAAGAGGTTTTAAAAGCATATGGGCGCCGCTCAAATAGCAATGGTACCTTTGATGCAAATGAGACGGCATACCCATTCTCTAAACTTATGAGGGAGTACCATCAAGAAAATTCAGGGTTGGTAGAGTTTTCATTGGAGGCCTGTGAACTTATTGCCGCCCAAATGAGACAGTCATATTTATCAACAGGTGGCTACGCATTTTTTATTCGTTATGAAAACCAAGGCCAAGACTGGCTGCTTGTGTTGATGCTCAAGCTTAAGCCAGGGACTAGTATCAACCCTGATACACTTGAGCTTCTTACAAGCCTTTCTTTTGATATTAGTCATTTGCATGAAGCTGCCAGGATTAATCTTGAAAAATGGGCTGAAGAAGAACAGCCATATCTCTCTTTTATAAAGAAGAGTAATGGGAAAGAGGATGTTACAAAGTATTTTCGTTTGGCACTTGGCTGCACAGAGTATACAGATTCAAAGTTCAATACTGAGCAAGTTGTGGAAGCTCTGGATGCATACTGCCAAGAAAATGATATTGTTGGTGAGGCAAGGCAGGAGGCTAGAAGAAAACTACATGATTATTTTGATGAAAAATATAATTCAGAGGACAAGTCAGTAAATCTGGTCGCGTTATCTGCGATGATTGACGACATTAATCCAGAGAGTTTTTATCATTATATAAAAGATAATGATGTCCCAGTTAGTGATGTTTTTACTCCGACGAAATCTGTTTACGGTAGGCTAAAAAGAATTAAGAGAAAGTTTGGCAATGTTGCAGTAAGTTTTGACGTTGAGGATGTTTTGCGGGATAATGTTGATTATGATGAAGAAAATGAAGTTCTTTATATTAGAAATATTCCTGAATCGCTGATTCAAGAAGTACGCCGGGCTAAGGGCGATGAGTGACAGATTGAAAGACTTACAGCTTGCTGTTAGTGCTGTTCGGCAAAG
The DNA here is from genome assembly GCF_002810305.1 of Halomonas sp. 141. Classification (NCBI taxonomy): domain Bacteria; kingdom Pseudomonadati; phylum Pseudomonadota; class Gammaproteobacteria; order Oceanospirillales; family Halomonadaceae; genus Halomonas; species Halomonas sp. 141. Next base: position 103,464 of record NZ_PINZ01000010.1, on the reverse strand, counting down.
CGTTGAGCCTGTCAGGTTTGACGCTGCATTTTTGGTACTCTCTCTCTGCCCTGAGAGTAATGGGCAGCTACTTAGAGATGTTAAAAAGAGTGATTTGTGGTCGCGCAGTATAGATGATAAAGAAACGGTGGAGATTTCAAAGCCACCATTGTTTTTCACGAGTATTGATGAACTGCTATTGAAACCGCAGTGGAGAATTAAGCCGCCTTCTAGTGCATATTATTTTCATAATATTGATTGGTTAAGCTCAGAAGAAGAAAAGCACGAAGTTGTAGAGATGTGGAGGTTAGCATCTCGTCTACTTAAATTATTAGGTTCTGTTGCTGATCATTGTGTTAATAAAAGCAATGATATAGAGTTAGTTTTTCTTCACCAAGAAAAGCTAGTTGTGGGTTCCTTTTTTACGTCTGAAGACTTGGTTCGCATCGATTGCTTAGATAGGTTAGAGAGTGATTTTTTAAAATCGGATACACATCGCGATAAAAAAATACAGATCTTTAAGTCTGTTTTGGTTGAGAGGTATAAAGGGCGAGGTCGTGTAGAGTTGGGAGAGTTGCTGAAGAATTTCTCTAATATTTTTAAAAACTTAGAGAACGGATACGATCTTTTTGTTTCTGAGTTTTCGTTTGAGAATGTCAAGTCTGAAGTTGAAAGAGACAAGTTAGAATTTACAACAAGGCTGAATAAGGTTTTTTCTGACATACAGAACCAGTTGTTAGCTGTTCCTGCGGCTTTGCTTTTAGTTGGCAGTCAGATGGAGAAGTTAGATCCCGTTGAGTGGGCTTTGAAAAATGTTGTGATATGGCTTGGCGCAGTTGTTTTTTCTATTCTTATGGAGCTGCTGATTAGAAATCAGAGGAATACCCTTCAAGCCGTTAAAAATGAAATGAATTTGCAAGAATCAATTTTTAAAGAGCATCATATGGCAGTTTATGACAAGTTCAAAGATGTGTACGTTGATCTTTACGGTAGGTTCAGGCATCAAAGGAACCTATTGTGGTTTATCCGTTGCCTAGTGGGAGGAGCATTGGGCTTTACAACCTCAATGCTGTTCGTCTACTCAACAGAAATATCAGTGTCTCTAGCAGTGCTGATTGGCATTGGTGTTAGTCTTATACCGATTGCTTTAGCAGTTATGACTTCAGATCTCCGCTCTCTTAGGAAAAATCAGGTTTAGCGCCATGTGAGAGCTTTAATAGCTACCCCACTGCTGATGCCTACTAGAGCCAGACAAGACGATAAAATATTTACAAAGCATAAAGAATCGTTCTTCTGCCCGTTGAAGAAAAAGTCTAAATATTAATGTTCTAGAATAATCCACTGGAATATAAGGGGATCTGTTAATTGTTATTGGTCTGCATACAGTCTTGTTCTACGTCCTGTCCGTTTTGGCCGAAGGCTGGCACCACTAGAACCAATGGTTTTAACCCCCAACCCCACTAACCCTAACCACCTCCCTCACCACCGCCTCATTCAACACCCCGCGCTTGGCTTCCACCACCGTGAGCCATTCGCGGGCACGGGTGATGCCGGTGTAGACCAGCTCGCGGGTCAGAATGGGGTTTAGGGTGGGCGGTAGCAGTAGGGCGGTGTGCAAGAACTCCGAGCCTTGGGATTTGTGCACCGTCATCGCAAACACGGTTTCCACCGCGTGCAGGCGGGAGGGCAGCACCCAGCGGATGGGCTTTTCGGGGTCGCTGGCGGCACTTGATGAAGGAAAGGCGACTCTCAATAACTTCTGCTGCGGGTTGCGCGGGTCGGGCACGGCCAGGGTGATGCCGATATCGCCGTTCATCAATTTCAGGCCGTAGTCGTTTTGGGTGACCAGTACCGGGCGGCCCTCAAACCAGCCTTTCTCCAGCGTGTAGTCGCTGCCGAACAGCAGCTTTTCGCCGCGCAGCGTGCTGGCGATGCGCTGGTTCAAGCCTTCTACGCCCCAGGGGCCTTTGCGCAGCGCGCACAGCAGTTGGAAGTGGCTGTAGGCGCTGAGCACCTCGCTGGCCCAGGCGTTGTAGACGGCGGGGCTCTCCTCGAAGGATTCCCCCCGTGGACGCTGTGCTTGCAGCACCTTGAGGTAGTGGCGGTAGCCCGTGGGCGGGGCGATGGGCTGGCCCTGGTGGTCGGTGCGGCCTTCGCCGTTGCCTGTAAAGCCGCTGGGGCTGCCGTGAATTACCAGCTTATCCAGCGCGGCGTCGTCACTCATCACCAAATGGTGAATATCCGCGTAGCCGTGGCGCAGCACGGCGGTGACGGCCTGCTGCTTTTCCCGTTCGGTTTGGGCATGGCCCGGCTGGTTGATGGCCTTGGCGAGCTGGCCGATTCCGCTGTGTTCATTGAAGCGGTGGCTGACCCGCAGCATGGTAATGGCCTGGTCCAGCGGTTGGCCTGCGGGGTCGATGAACTCCGCTGGCAGCGGTTGCCCGGTGGCCTGGGCCAGCCATTCGGCGGTGGCCGGGGTGTAGTGGGCGGCTTCCGCGCGGCGGCACAGGTCGCCGAGTACCGAACCGGCCTCTACCGAGGCGAGCTGGTCTTTGTCCCCCAGCAGTATGCACTGGGCATGGGCGGGCAGGGCGCTGAGGGTGGCGGCCATCATTTCGATATCCACCATCGAGGCTTCGTCGATCACCAGTACGTCCAGGGCCAGCGGGTTGGCGGCGCTGTGGCGGAAGTGGCGGGTGTCGGGGCGTGCGCCAAGTAGGCGGTGCAGTGTCGTCACTTCCGTGGGAATCACGATCTCGCTAGTTGCCGCAGAAGGTGAGTGTTCACTTAACAGCGTTGCCAACTCAGCGAGCGGTAACGCATTCACTTGCCCGGCGATGGATTCGTTCAAGCGGGCAGCGGCTTTGCCGGTGGGGGCGGCCAAGCGGATGCGCAGCGGCTGGCTGGGCTGCTTGTCGAGTCGCAGGGTTTGCAGCAGGGCGAGCAGGCGCACCACGGTGGTGGTTTTGCCGGTGCCGGGGCCGCCGGTAATGATGCCGAAGCGGCTGCGGGCGGCCAGGGCGCAGGCGGTTTTTTGCCAGTCCAGGGCGTTGCTTGGCTTGAACAGAATGCTCAGGGCTTGGGGGAGTAACCCAGGGTGACTGGCGTCACCCATCGCCCAATGAATTGGCCTCCCACTTTGGCTTTCTGAGCCTGTGCTTGCTGTGTGGCTAGTGGTTGGCTTGGCTGTCAGAGGAACTGGCCTCCCACCTTGGTTTTCTGAGCCTGTGCTTGCTGTGTGGCTAGTGGTTGGCTCGGTTGTCAGATGAATTGGCCTCCTACTTGTGCTTTCTGTGCCTGTGCCTTCCAGGCGGGCGGCGATGTGTTGGTGCAGGCTTTGTTCGTACTGCCAGTAGCGACGCAGGTAGAGCCGCGTACTGGGCGTGCCGCTGGCTGAGTGAGTGGTTACTACTACCAGCGGCGTGTTGCCGGGGCCTTCGCTGGTGAGCAGCGGGTGGTGCAGGGCGGCTTGCCATTCGCTGAGCGTGAGCGTGGCCAGCACGTCGCTGGGCAGCGGCGGCGGGTCGGTGAGGTCGTCGCCTTCGGGCGGTAGCGAAAGGGCGAAATCCGGCGCGTTGAGCGTGGCGTTGATATCCAGGCACACGTGGCCCCGGCCTAGCTGGTGGCTGGCCAGCGCTGCCGCCAGTAGCAGCAGCGTGGGGGCATCCGGTGCTTCGCTGGCGAGAAAACGCACCAGGGCGCGGTCCAGGTCCCGCAGCCAGCCGCGTGCTACCCAGCGTTCGCATAGGGCCAGCAGTTCCGGGGTGCTGCTCAGTGCAGGGTGAGCGCTGGCGGTGGGCGCATCGCCGAACATGTCGAAGGTGTGGGTGTCGTGCTGGCGGCTCATGCCGTGGCCTCCTGCTGGGTGGCGTGGGGCTCGCCTGCAAACAGGCTGTCCAGGGCTTCGATGAGTTCAACCGGGGCGGGCTCGCCCACCACGCCACGCCCAGGGCTGCGGCTGCCGCGCAGGAATACCGTCATCGAACCGCCCAAGTGCTGGTGCGGGTCGTAATCTGGCAGGCGCGCTTTTAACAGCCGGTGCATGGCGAGCAGGTAGAGTGCGGCCTGCAGGTCGTAGCGTTTGGCGAGCAGCGCGTGGCGCAGGGCCTCGGGTTCGTAGGCGCTGTCGTTGGGGCCCAGGTAGTTCGATTTCCAGTCCAGCACGTAGAAACGCCCTTGATGCTCGAAGGCCAGGTCGATGAAGCCTTTCAGCATGCCGTTGAGGGTGTCGGCATCCAGCGCGGGGCGTTCGATGCCTGGCAGTAAGTGCTTGCTCACCAGCGCATCGATGGCCTGGGTGTTCACCCGCTTGGCGGCAAACCAGAACTCCAGCTCTACCTGGTAGCTTTCCAGCTCATTCAGTGCCACGCTTTGCGGGGTGGGCGCGGCCAGCGGCAGCGGCGTGGTGAGCAGGGCGCTTAGCCAGCCCGCCAGCGGCTCTTGCCACGCCTGCCAGCCGCGTAGCTGTACCCGCCGCCACAGCATGTCGTTGAGGGCTTCTCTATCCTTTGCGGCAGCATCGAAACCTTGCTTGCCTGCCCACTCCAGCAGCCCGTGTAGAAAGGTGCCGGGGCCGGGGCCACGGGGGAATTTGTGCAGGTGATACGCTTCCGGTTGGGATCGTTCTTGAGATAGTTCTTGAGATAGTTCTTGAGGTTCATCCAGCACTTCGAAGGCGGTGGCTTCCTGGGCGGTGGTGGGCTCCAGCGGTGGCAGCACCGGGGCGGTGAGCGTGCCGGAAAGCCGCAGCGCGGAGTAGCTGGCAATCCACCAGTGCTCTTTGGCCGGGCGCGTGGGCGTGCGGGCGTGGCCCAGGGTGGTGCTTTCCGCCACTGGCGTCACGCGATCAGCGGTGGGCTCGGGCGGCGTGCCGAGGTGGATGTCGCTGCCTTCCACCAGGGCATCGAGCGCCTTGGGGAGCGCATCGGGGGAAAGGGCGCTGCCACCGGTCAACAGGTAGCCCAGCGCGCTGTTTTCCAAGCCTTTTAGCGGGGCCAGCCCCAGCCAGGTGGCGTGGCGGGAACGGGTGAGCGCGACGTAGAGTTTGCGCAGGTCTTCCCCCAGCCGTTCGCGGTCGGCGGTGGCGAGTATCGTGTCATCGGCGTCCAGGCTGAGCTGCAGGTTGCCCTCGCTGTCGTGCCAGCGCAGCGGTACGTCTTCGGCTTTCACCGGCCGGTGGTTGGCGATGAAGGGCAGGAACACCAGCGGGTACTCCAGCCCTTTGGATTTGTGGATGGTGACCACCTTGACCAGATCCGCGTCGCTCTCCAGGCGCAGCTTGTGGCTGTCGCCGTGGCTTTCCGGGTCGGCAATGGCATCAAACAGAAAGCGAATCAGCGCGTGTTCGCCGTCCAGCTCGGCGCTGGCCTGTTGCAGCAGTTCGCCCAGGTGCAGCAGGTCGGTAAGCAAGCGCTCACCCTCTTCGAACTCTGCCAGCAGGCGGGCGGGAATCTCGAAATCCACCATGATGCGGCGCACCAGCGGCAGCACGCCCTGGCGCTGCCACAGGCGGTGGTAGTGGCTGAACTGCTCGACCCGCGCTTCCCAGGCCAGCTCGTTCTGCTGCAGGTGGTCCAGCTCGGCAAGGCTGAGCCCCAGCACTGGGGTGGCCAGCGCGGCGCGCAGGTGCGCTTCGGCCTGGCGGGAGCTGGCCAGCGGCTCGGCGCAGGCGCGCAGCCAGCGCTCTACCTGGGCGGCCATGGGCGAGCTGAACACCTTGTCGTGGTCCGACAGGTACACGCTCTTTACCCCTCGGCTGGCCAGCGCCTGACGTATGGCGCGGGCTTCCTGCAGGCCGTTCACCAGCACCGCCATATCGGAAGGCTTGAGCGGGGTGAGCGCGTCGTCGGTCTGAAAGCCGCTTTTGACGTGTTGGCCTGCGTTGAGCAGTTCCGCCATGTACGAGGCGCAGCGTTCGGCCATCTCGGTCTGGTAGGCGGTTTTGGAGAGCGGCTCGTCGGCGGCGAGTGGCCAAAGCGTCATGGCGGGCAGTGGTTGGCCCTGGTGAACGAGCTGTTCACTTCGGCCTTTGGCGTCTACCGGCAGAAACGGCAGCGGGTTGTCGCCGCCTTCTTCGCGGAATAAAAACGCCCCTGCCGGATGTTCATCGGCATAGCGGAAGCAGTGGTTCACCGCCGCTACCATGGCGCGGCTGGAGCGGAAGTTGGTGCCCAGCGTCACGTGGCGGCCTGCGGTGTCTTCGCGGGCTTTCAGGTAGGTGAAGATATCCGCGCCGCGAAAGGCGTAAATGGCCTGCTTGGGGTCGCCGATCAGCAGCATGGCGGCGTCGCGGCGGGGCCTGGCGACTTCATACACCGCGTTGAAGATGCGGTACTGGATGGGGTCGGTATCCTGGAACTCGTCGATCAGCGCCACGGGGAACTGGCGCAGTATCTGCGCGGCCAGCGCCTCCTTGTTGGGGCCTTGCAGGGCGCGGTCCAGGTGGGTGAGCAGGTCGTTGGGGCCCATTTCGGCGCGGCGCTCCTGCTCCCGCTCCAGGCGCACTTTGCACCACTGCACGGCGTGAATCAGCAGGTCGTTGCGTGGCTCGGGCAGCGTGTTGAGCGCGGCGGGCAGCTCGGCCAGCGCTTGCCAGGCTTTCGGGCAGGGTGGCGCGCCCTCTTTCCATATTTCCGCCATGCCGTCCGGGGTCAGGCGTTTCCAGGCGGCGGGGGTGAGCGCGGGGCGCTCTAGGTCGCTGTCGCTCCACTCCCGCAGTGCGCCTAGCCAGTTGGCGCGGCTTTTGGCGTTGAAGCTTTGGCCTTTGAAGGCTTTGCGCTGGGCGGCGTCTTCCAGCGCGGGCACCAGGTCGTCCAGCCATTCGGGCCAGGGGGCTTTCAGGGTGCTGAGCAGGGCGCCGCGCTCGGCGGCGGCGGTGCTCAGCGTGTGGGCTGGCTCGGGGCGTAACGCGCCCAGCGCATCGCTTTCGTGGAGCAGCTTGCGCACGTCCTGGTGCAGGTGGTCGGGGGATTTCCAGTAGCCGGTGATGCTGCCCAGCGCCTCGGCGTCCAGCGGGTAGTAGAAGGTGCGCCAGTAATCGCGCACCACTTCTTGCTCCAGTTCGTGCTGGTCGTTTTCCAGGTTGAGCGAGAACAGGCTGCCGCTATCGAAGGCGTGTTCCCGCAGCATGCGGTAGCACCAGCTGTGGATGGTGGAAACCGCGGCTTCGTCCATCCACTCGGCGGCCAGCTCCAGGCGGCGAGCGCAGGCGGGCCAGGTGGCCTCGGGGTACTGGCTGCGCAGCGCCAGAAGAAGAGAGTCTTCACCCTGATCACGAAATACGGCAGCCGCCTCTACCAGCCGATGGCGAATGCGTTCGCGCAGTTCCTGGGTGGCGGCGTTGGTGAACGTGACCACCAGAATTTCCGGCGGGGTGAGCGGGCGCACGAAGGCGGTGTCGTCCTCGCCGTGCTGCCCGCCCAGCACCAGGCGCACGTAAAGCAGCGCGATGGTGAAGGTTTTCCCCGTGCCCGCGCTGGCTTCGATCAAACGGCTGCCGTGAAGCGGCAGCGTCAGCGGGTTCAGCGGGGCGGGCTGGCTCATTCTTCTTCTCCGAACATCACGGCAGGCGGAAAGCAAAGCGCCTTGGGTGGGTGACCCAAGGCACCGGCACTATATCGCGTCGCCGGGTGCTGGGCAAAAGAGCAAAGCAGCGTTAGAGGCTGGTTTGAAAGACGCTATCGAACTCGCTGGAGAAGTCTTGGGTGGCTGGAAAAATCCCTAATTGTTCAGCGCTCCATGTCACGAGTCTTTTTGACGTCATGAGAAGAACGTCAGAAAGTTCGTTCAACAGGTTAAAGTGCTCTGCTATTTGTGCGTAGTGCGTCGAGTAATCATGAGCGGCAATATTGCGAATGGCACGACAACGCTGCCAGTCGCTGGTGGCGTCCACGACGCCTTGTTTTTCAAACAGCGAAAGGACTTTGAGAAAGCTGTCAGTCGATTCACCTGCCAACAGAGCGCTGTGCCTCATGGCAGACGCAATGGAGTCCTGGAGTTTGGCAAAGCGCTCATTGATAGCGGCCAGGGTTTCAAAAAGGTCGACGTCTTTTTTATGGTCGGCTAACCAATCACCGTCCAAAGGCCATGTAACTTTTTTGCGTGACTGGTGAAGAAACCAAGCGCAACGCTGGATGGCTTCAAGCAGCTGCGACAGATAACGTTGCTGTTCGCTAAGGACATCCTGGCTCATGCCGCCTCCTCGAGCGTTATTGGGCGTGACTGTGCGAGCGCCATGGCTTGAAACGGGGTGGGTTCCGCTGTTTTAACGTAGGTCACGAGATCGAACGGTAGCTGGAGGCGCTGTTCAAGCGCCATTTTGAGTTCAGCGCAGGCAAGTAGCGAAATAGCGGTGGGTGAGATAAGCAGTAAATCGACATCGCCGCCTCGCTTACCATCGTCTAGTCGCGAGCCGAATACATGCACGGCCACCGAAGGCCCAGCAAACTCACGGACGGCTGCCAGAATAAGCTCACGCTGTGATTGAGAAAGACGCATGGGGTCTGCTCCTCGCTGAACGCCAATGTTTTAAAGGTTAGCACTCTATTCCCGATGGCGGATAGTCGCTCACCTGCCCGCAAGTTAGGGCAAAAGAGGGCAGGGTGTGAGGTATCGCTGCCAACTGCTAATCTAGTGGGCTAGCCGCTCTTGGCGATCTGTTGACGCTGGTGAAGGGATCTCATGCTGACCTCGCTTCTGGATAACGATTTCTACAAGATCACGATGCAGAATGCCGTGATCAAACGCTTTCCCTATGCTCACGCCCGTTACGCGTTCATCAATCGCGGGGAGCATGCCTTTCCCGAGGGCTTTGGTGAGGCGCTACGCGGGGAGGTAGACCGCATGGTGGTGCTGTGCTTGACCGAGGAGGAGAAGCGCTATCTGGAAACCACTTGCCCTTACCTGGACCCCACCTATCTCGATTTTCTGGCGGGCTTTCGTTACGACCCCCGCGAGGTGACCATCGAGCAGCAGGGCGGCGAGCTGTCGGTGGTGATCGAAGGGCCTTGGTACCGCACCATTTTATGGGAAGTGCCGCTGATGGCGCTGATCAGCGAGCTTTGGTATCGGCTGCGCGGCGTGGTGGTGTCGGAAGAGGATGAAGCGCTCATCGAGCAGCGCACCCGGGAGAAGATCGAACTCTACCGCCAGCACGGGCTGAAGATTGCCGAGTTCGGCACTCGTCGGCGCTTCTCGTTTGCGGTGCATGACCGGGTGGTGGAAGCGCTGCGCCACTACGGCGGGGAGGCCTTCAGCGGCACCAGCAATGTGCTGCTGGCCATGCGCCACGGGGTGAAGCCCATCGGCACCCACGCCCACGAGTGGTTCATGTTCCACGGGGCGCGTTTCGGTTTCAAAATGGCCAACAGCCTGGCGCTGGAGCACTGGGTGGATGTGTACCGGGGGGATTTGGGCATCGCGCTGACCGATACGTTTACCACGCGGGCATTTTTCGAGAGCTTCGACAAGAAGTTCGCCAAGCTGTTTGACGGGGTGCGCCACGATAGCGGCGACCCGATCGAGTTCGCCGATGCCACCATTGCCCATTACCGGCGCCTGGGAATCGACCCGCTGAGCAAGACCATCATCTTCTCCGATGCGCTTACCCCTGAAAAAGTGGAGCGCATTCGCGCCTTCTGCCAGGGGCGCATTGGCATGGCCTTCGGGATCGGCACCAACTTCACTAACGATATCGGCGTGGCGCCCATGAACATGGTGATCAAGATGGTCGAGGCCCGCCCCGAAGGGCAGGGCTGGCTGCCGGTGGTGAAACTGTCCGATGTGCCCACCAAGAACACCGGCGACCCTGAGATGATTGCGTTGGCGAAGAAAGTCCTCAGCATGGGCCGTTCATAGCCGTGTGGCTTTACTCCTTTTTGCCCTTAACAGCGAAAAAGAGCGGCGCGTAAAGTGATTCGGTCAGTGTGGCAAAAGTGTGCCCGTTGGCCTGCTCGAAAAACAGCCGCTCGAAGCGGGGCCACTGGTGGCTCAAGTACGCGCTTTGCGCGGCTTCGCCGGTGACCTTGTAACCCCCTTCATAGGCGGCTTCGGCGGCAGCAAAGGCGTCGCTGTCTCGGCCTTTCTCCTGCGCTATCTCCGGCGTGCCTTGCTTGGCCAGCCAGGCAAAACCGGCCTGTGGGGCCAGCGGCAGCGGGGTTTGCAGGCCCGCTTGCCAGGCGGCGAGCTGGGTTTCCAAGTGCTGGCGGGCGGTGTCGGCGGCTACGGGTTCCAGCGTGACATGACCGGCTTTGGAAAGTAGCAGGGAGGTCATCGGGCCGCTGAGGTTGCCTGCCAGGTGGGCAACCCAAGGGCGCAGCAGGTGGCTCCAGCGGTACTGGCCGCGCCCGCTGCCCTGGCTGATCAGGCTGCTGCTGAGCAGCAGCAGGCGGCAGCGCTGGCCTGCCTCATCCTGGCGCAGCTCGCCCAGGGGTTCTTCCAACGTGAGGCCGTGGGCCTCGAACTGCACCTGTGCGTCTGGCAGGGCGTGCGGCCACGCCGTGAGCGCTTCTTCGTAGGCGTTGAACAGCTCTTCCATGGGGTCGGCTAGGGCATCGCGCATGCGCTTGCCGAAGGCACCCATGGCCAGTACCCCCTGGCCTTGAAAGCGCTCCAACGCGTCGTGCAGCGCCTCGATACGCGGCTGGCCGTGATCCACCGCGTGGCGCTGGGCGGCAATCAGCTGGTCCTGGAGCTGCCAGTTTTGCAGGCCATCCAGCGCGAAGGGCTCGGCATCCAATTCGGCGATTGCCTCTTGCTCGAAATAGACCCCCAACCGGGTATTGAAGAAGCTGCGCACCGGCTCGCGCAGAAAGCCGCCCAACTGCGCCAGCGAGAGGCTGGTGGGGGCGTTTTCCGGCGCGGGTAGCATGCGCTCCACCGCGGGCGGCGTGCGGGGGGCGTGCACTTCCCGCCATTCGTGGGCGTAGGTGAACAGGCGGCTTGCCGAGTGGTTGAAGTAAGCGCGGCTGAACGGCTGCAGCGGGTGTTCGGTGGTGAGGCTTTCCAGCAGCGGCGGGCCGGTGTGCGTTTGCCAGCCAGTCTCCAAATGATCGCGCAACTGGCCCACCAGTACCGAGGGGGGCAGCGGGGAGTTGTCGATCTGGCTGCGGCCCATCCAGCTGATGTAGAGCTGGTCCCGGGCGGAGAGCAGCGCTTCGAGAAACAGGTAGCGGTCGTCTTCCCGGCGGGAACGGTCGCCGGGACGGTAGTCGCCGCCCATCAGGTCGAAATCCAGCGGCGGCTGGGAGCGGGGGTAGTCGCCGTCGTTCATGCCCAGCAGGCATACCCGCTTGAAGGGGATGGCACGCATGGGCATCAGGGTGGCGAAGTTGACCGCCCCGGCCAAAAAGCGCTGGGAAAGGCTGTGTTCATCGATTTGTGCCAGCCAGTGTTCGCGCACCATGGAGAGCGGCAGCGGGTCGTTGAGTTCCGCCTCCTGGCTGCTTTCCAGCATCTGCTGCAAGCCGTTTTCCAGCCTGGTGAGCATGATGCTTTCCTGGGCATCGTCGGTGAGGAAGAAGGTTTCCAGCAGTGCCCGCAGCCGCGCGACCCAGGTGGCGGCATCGGTGGGTTGGCAGAAGGTTTCCCAGGTGGCGTCGAGCTTCTCCAGCAGCGTGGCCAACGGCCCTGCCAGGCCCGCTTCCAAGCCGCCAATATCATCGAACGGCTCGATGCCTTGCCAGGCGTGTCCGTCGCCCACGGTGTAGCCCAGCAGCAGGCGGCGCAGGCCGAAGGCCCAGGTGTTCTGGCTCAGCCCGCCGGGCAGCTCTAGCCGCTGGCGCTGCTGGGCGTTCAGCCCCCAGCGGATGCCCGCGCCTTCCATCCAGCGCTCCAGCACCGGCAGGTCGCGCTCTTCCAGGCCAAAGCGCTGGCGCAGGGCGGGCACTTCCAGCAGGTCGAGCACATCGCTGACCGTCAGGCGCAGCTCTGGCAGGCGCAGCAGTTTTTCCAGCGCGATCATCAGCGGCAGGCGGTGGCGGCTGGCCTGGTCGGAGAGCGTGTAGGGAATATGCCGCGGGTCGTCCGTGGGCAGCTGGCCAAATACCGCTTCGATGTGCGGGGCGTAGCGGTCGATGTCCGGCACCATGACGATGATATCGCGCGGACGCAGGGCGGGGTCTGCGCTGAAGGCGGCCAGCAGCTGGTCGTGGAGAATCTCTACTTCCCGCTGGGGGCCGTGGGCAATATGAAACACGATGGAGTCATCGGTGGCGGCCAGCGCTGGCCACTGGCCTTGGGTTTCTGCCACCGGGCGCAGCTCGCGGATATCGTCTTGCAGCTGGCTGAGCAGGCAGTGGCGCTCCTCGCCGCTGAACGGCTCGAACATATCGATGCGCAGCGCCTGCTGCTCGAAAAGCGTTTGGTAGTTGCCCGCGTCGTCGTGCTCATCGAGTAGGCGTAGATAGTCGCGGCCCTGCTTGCCCCAGGCGGCCAGCAGCGGCTGGGCGTGCAGGTGCAGGGCATCATCGGCATCGCCGGTGCCCAGTACGTCCAGCGTGTCGGGCATGCCGGTCTTGCGCCGCTGGCGATAGCGCTGGGCGCGCAGCAGGTCTTTGTGTTCGATGATGTCCGCCCAGTAGAACTGGCAGGGGTTGTGCACGCACAGCACGATCTGGCAGCAGCGGGAGAGCGCCGCCAGCGCTTCCAGGGTTTGCTGAGGCAGCGACGAAATACCGAAAATGATCAGCCGACGGGGCAGCCCTGGCGGGCAGGCCTGGCCTTCCAGCTGTTCGGTGGCTTTCAAAAAGCGCTGGTGTACCTGGGCGCGGCTGCTGTTCAGCCCGGCATCGCCTTGGGTGGCGGCCACATCGTCACGCAGGATGCGCCACAGCGCAGGCTGCCAGCACTGGTGCTCTTCCAGCGGGCGGTGTTCGCCTCGGGCGGTAATCAGCACATCGTGGCCGTTGGCCCAGGCGTCCAGCCAGTCGGCGCGGTACACCTGGTACTGGTCGAAGAGATCCGCCAGCCGCTCGGCCAGCTGGTAATGCTTGCGCTGGTCGCGGTCGGTTTCCAGAAACTGCGCCAGTGGTTCGAACACCGGCTGCCCGGCCAGGGTAGGCAGCAGACGCAGCAGCCGCCACACCAGGCGCGATTTATCGAACGGCGAGGTTTCCGGCACGGCGTCGGCATCGTGGGAAACGTGGGTGAGCACCCGGCGGTAGGCCTGCCATAAAAACCGCGCGGGCAGCATCACGTCCAGCGCTGCTGCAATGCCCGCGCCGCCGTTGCCGGGGTCTTCCGCCAAGGCAAGCTTCAGCCACTGCCCAATGCCGTTGCTCTGGACCAGAATGGTTTCGTTCTCCAGCGGCCCCAGCGGGTGCAGGCGCATCCACTCCACCGCCAGCCCCCGCAAGTCCTCCAGCCGATTGGCGTGCACCACCATGAACCCGGGGGTGAGCGAAGTGGGAGAGAGCAGGGCATTGGCAGGCATACGGCGGCGTTCCTTCACGGCAATCGGCGTCACGGGGATGCGGTCACGCTATGGTGCCATAAGTTGGGAGTGCTCGCGTGCATCTGGAGTAGGAACTTTTATATGCCTTGGGTTATCATAAAAGATAACTTTGATGGGGCGGGCTATGGACTGGCAGGTTGAGTTTTACCCAGGTGTGGAAAAAGAAATTCTAGGCATGCCGCCTAAAATACAGGCCAGAATGCTCCGGTTGCTGGAGATGGTAGAGCAGCATGGTGCTCACTTAGGGCCTCCTCACACGGAGTCCATGGGTGACGGCCTGTTTGAGATTCGAGCAAAGGCACAAGAGGGGATTGGCCGTTCCTTGTTCTGTTACGTGCATGGGGAACACATCGTCGTCCTGCACGCATTCGTCAAGAAAAGCCAGAAAACGCCGCGTCAGGCGTTAACATTAGCGCGGACAAGACAGCGCGAGGTGCAGTCATGATGAACTTAAAGGCACTAAAAGAGCAGGCGCTTCAGAACCCTGAGGTGAAGGCGGAATATGAACGTCTGGCACCGGAGTTTGCATTGGCCTCCACGCTTATTTCAATGCGCCAGCGTGCCGGGCTGACTCAGGAAGAGCTTGCCAAACGTCTGGAGACGCAGAAAAGTAACATTAGCCGCCTGGAGCGAGGAAGTAGTAACCCCGGTTGGAAAACGTTGCAGCGCTATGCAGATGCCTGCGGCTTCGAGCTGACGGTACATGTGGAACCACAAAAACAACCCTCCCACTAAACAACCAATCGCTCCCATGACGGCGGCCTTTCGTGCGTCATTGGTTCAAGCCGAAAGTCACCGGAGTCTTCTAAAGCTGCCGATGGGAGGGCGAGCATCATTACCAAAAGGAGCGGCTTACGGCGCTTCTTCTTCCTTGAACGCCTTCAATCCGCCTTCGATATTCACGACTTGGGTATAGCCCAGTTGCTGCAGGGTGTCGGCGGCCAGGGCGCCGCGATTGCCGCCTGCGCAGTGGCACACAATGGGCGTATCTTTATCGGGAATCGCTTCCTGAATGCGCATTTCCAGCGTGCCTCGGCTGATGTTGAGGGCGTTTTCGATATGCCCCTGCTCGTACTCTTCCTTGTCTCGCACGTCCAGCACCACGTGGCCCTGGGCGATGCGCTGTTTGGCATCGCTAGGCGATACCTGGGTGGTACGCTGTTTGGCGGCTTCTGCAAGGCGTAGAAACTCTTCTGAATGATGGGCCATGGGGTGCTCCTGGTAGGTGGCGTTGGAAGGAGTCTCAACGTTGCTCAACCGTCATGGGCATGTCAATAAAATCGTGTATGGTTATTGGCTGCCTGTTGTTCAACGTTGCAAGGAGCTGAGCTTATGTCGGAACCCCGTCCTTCCTCTGATACTGCCGTATCGCCTGCTCGCATTCGAGAGGTGTTCTGGGCCTTTTTGGCGCTGGGGCTTACCTCGTTTGGCGGGCCGGTGGCGCACCTGGGCTATTTTCGCACGGAGTTCGTGGCCCGCCGCCAGTGGCTCAGCGAGAAAGCCTATGCGGATTTGGTGGCGCTGTGCCAGTTCTTGCCGGGCCCGGCCAGCAGCCAGGTGGGGTTTGCCCTGGGCCTGCTGCGGGCAGGCCCCTGGGGGGCGGCCATGGCCTGGCTGGCCTTTACGCTGCCTTCCGCGCTGGTGCTGGCGCTGTTCGCCATGGGGGCGGCGGTGCTGGATGGGCCGATGGCCAGCGGCATCATCCACGGCTTGAAAATCGTCGCGGTGGCCATCGTGGCCCATGCCGTATGGGGCATGGCGCGCAATCTTTGCCCGGATAAAACCCGGGCAGGCATTGCCCTGGCGGCGGTGTTTGCCGTGGCCATGGTCAGCGGCCCGCTAGGGCAGGTGAGTGCGATTGTGCTGGGGGGTATGGCAGGGCTGTTGCTCTGCCGCGAAAGCGCTCAGGGCGAGCTGGCGGATTCGCTGCACTTTGCGGTGTCGCGCAAGGTGGGCTTGATCTCTCTGGGGCTGTTCGTGGCGCTGCTGGTGCTGTTGCCGCTGCTGGCGGGCGGCGCCATGTGGCTGGCGGTGGTGGATGCCTTCTACCGCTCGGGGGCGCTGGTGTTTGGGGGCGGCCACGTGGTGCTGCCGCTGCTGGAAGCCGAAGTGGTGCAGTCGGGCTGGATCACGGCGGATGAGTTCTTGACGGGCTATGGCGCCGCACAGGCCGTGCCGGGGCCGCTGTTCACCTTTGCGGCTTACCTGGGTGCACTGCTGCCTGGGCTGCCCAGCGTGGTTGGTGCAGTGCTGGCGCTGCTGGCGATTTTCATTCCCGGCTTCCTGCTGCTGGTGGGCGTGCTGCCGTTCTGGAACCGTTTTCGCCAATGGGGCAGTGCCCAGGCGCTCATGCGCGGTGCCAACGCGGCCGTCGTGGGGATTCTGGGGGCTGCGCTCTACGACCCCGTCTGGACCAGCGCGGTGGTGGGCCCGTATGAGTTTGCCCTGGCGCTCACGGGCTTTTTGCTACTGACCGTGTGGAAGCTGCCAGCTTGGCTGGTGGTGATCGTGGTGGCCTTGGGTGGGATGGTGATTGCGGCGTGAAGCGCGGCACCTGACATGAACGATTCGCCCCACGAGCGTGGGGCGATCAGGCATTACCTACGTGCACTGCACGCCTATGGTGCAGTGCAGGTGTCGTGCCGAGGTGTGATGGGGAAGTGACGTCGAGGCTGCGGCTATGGCGCCTCCAGCTCTAGGGTGCGACGCAGAACATTGAGTTCGTCAATATTCAGATGCTCCAGCCTTCCGGCGAGCAGGTCGCTGATCTTCTGTACTGGCAAGCCTGCCCGGCGGGCAATTTCTCGGCTTCCCAAGTCTGATACGGCGATCAGACGTGTGATGATGCGCATGAGGCGCGTGCGTTTTTCCAGTTCCCTGACATCGAGGTCAGGGCTGCTTCGCGGAGGATCCTGCACTTCTGCGTGAGCAGTCGAGTATGCCGTACTCATGTGACTCCATGGGTCTGAAATGACAAACACACAATGCCGCCAACTCACGCGCTTTTCAATGCCTATTTAGATGAAAATTTCACGACCATGAGACAGCCCGCAAACGCGCTGGCTCTGGTAAACTATGCCCCTTCCCATTTTTTCAATGAGCCGCAGCCTGCACGCGGCTCGTTCCACTGTTTTTCGCTAGAACAGGCCATGGGCCGAGGAGTTATTGCATGTCGAACAGCGCACCCAAGGTGGGCGTGATCATGGGGTCGAAGTCGGATTGGCCGGTCATGGAGCACGCGGTGGCGATGTTGGAACGGCTGGGTGTTGCCTACGAAACCCGCGTGGTCTCGGCACACCGTACCCCGGACCTGCTGTTCGACTATGCGAAAAGCGCAGCGGAACGTGGCCTTCAGGTCATCGTGGCGGGCGCTGGCGGCGCGGCGCACCTGCCGGGCATGGTGGCCTCGCAAACGGCGCTGCCGGTGCTGGGTGTGCCGGTAGAGTCCAAGGCCTTGAAGGGGCTGGATTCGCTGCTCTCCATTGCACAAATGCCGGGTGGCATTGCCGTGGGCACGCTGGCCATCGGCAAAGCCGGGGCCACCAATGCGGGGCTGCTGGCGGCGCAAATCGTCGGCTTGCAGGACAGCGCCGTGCGTCAGGCCATCGAGGCCTTCCGAGCAGAGCAAACGCAGCTGGTGCTGGATAACCCGGACCCCCGTCCGGATGCGCCTGCGGCCAGCGAATCGGCACAATAGGAAGCCCATCATGAGCGTGCATAGCAATCGCGTAAAACACATTGGCGTACTGGGTGCCGGGCAACTGGGCCGTATGCTGGCGTTGGCGGGCTACCCGCTGGGCAACACGTTTACCTTTCTGGACACCACCGGCAACCCCAGTGCCGGTATCGGTGAGGTGGTGGTCGACCCGGATAATCAGCATCTGGCGGCGTTCCTCGACAAGGTCGATGTGGTGACCTACGAGTTCGAGCACCTGCCCGTGGCGCTGGTGCAGCAGATCGAACAGCACAAGCCGGTCTACCCCAGCAGCCGTGCCATTGCCGTGTGCCAGAACCGCGTGGAAGAGAAGGCGCTGTTCGACCGGCTGGGCATCCCGACGCCGGCTTACCGGGTGGTAGAGAGCGCTGAGCAGCTGCAGGCCGCTGCCACTGAGCTGGGTTGCCCCGTGGTGGCCAAATCCGTCACCGAAGGGTACGACGGCAAGGGCCAGGCGGTGCTGAGAGCGCCAGAGCAGGCCCAGGCCGCCTGGGAGTCGATTGGCCATTCCCGGTTGATCGTGGAAGCCTTCGTCGATTTCGTGCGGGAAGTGTCGCTGATTGCCGTGCGTGGCCGCGATGGGGAAGTGGTGTTTTACCCCATGGCAGAGAACCAGCACGTAGACGGCATTCTGCGCTATTCGGTGGCGCCGCTGCCCGACCTGGACGACAGCGTTCAGCAAACCGCCGATGGCTACATTCGTGCGCTGCTGGATGAGCTGGATTACGTGGGCGTGCTGGCGCTGGAGCTGTTCCAGACCCGCGACGGTAGCCTGCTGGCCAATGAGATGGCCCCGCGGGTGCATAACTCCGGCCACTGGACCATGGACGGCGCGGTGACCAGCCAGTTCGAAAACCATCTGCGGGCCGTACAGGGCTTGCCGCTGGGCTCGACTCAGGCGATTGGCCCCACCTGCATGGTCAACGTGATTGGGCAGGAGGGCGACAACCCCGCGCTGCTGGCGATTCCCCATACCCACCTGCATCGCTACGACAAGGCCGAGCGGGCGGGGCGCAAGCTGGCCCACGTGAACGTCGTGGCGGCCAGCCATGCCGAGCTGCTGGAAAAAGTACGCACCTGCCAGGCACTGCTGCCGGGTGCCCCGGCGGTCGAGTGGAGCTTTGCCGACACGCTCTGAGCCGTGCGTTCGATGGCTGTCATGCTCTCTTCAAAGCCGCCCTTCGAGGCGGCTTTTTCATGTTCGAAGGCTACTTTTGCTGCGTAAACATGCTAAAAGATAAGGCGTGATAAAACGTTTGTATTAATCAATAAGATTGGCCCATAGGCCAACGAAAACGGGGGTTCTATGTCGCCCAGCAAGCCAGCGGCGCCGACAGCAACTGCGTCAGGGTTACGCAGCGGCTACCAGCGCGATCACCATCTCACCCTGCAACAGCTGCGCGGAGAAAAAGTGCGGATGTTGTATGACAACCTTTGGCAACCGGTGCTCAGTAGCGTTTTGGCGGGCGGGTTGCTGGTGGCGGCGATGTGGCCCGTGGTGGAAGGCTGGGTACTGTTGGGTTGGTACACCGCCTTGGTGGTGGTGTCGGGATTGCGTTTGGCGTTGGCTCACCGTTTCAAGCGCTTGCCGATTCAGCAGCAGCAAGGGCACCGGTGGCTGCGCTGGTTTGCCTTGGGGGCCATCGTTTCCGGGGTGGTGTGGGGCAGTACGGGAGTACTGCTGTTCAGCCCTGAATATCCTGGGCAAATTGCGGCGCTGTCGATCGTGCTGGCCGGTATCGCGGCGGGGGGCGTCACGACGCTGTCGTCGGTGTGGTGGGTGGCCACTGGCTTCGTATTGCCCATCCTGTTGCCTTTGAAGTTCCAGTTCATGCTGATGGGAACCTCGCTTTCCGTGTTGATCGGGCTGATGCTGGTGCTGTTTCTGCTGCTGATCCTGATCACCAGCCGCCGCTTGAGCCGAACCATCCATGACAATATCGCCCTGCGCGTTACCATGGCGGCCCGTGAGGCGCAGCTTCGGGAAAGCGAAAACCGCTATCGCTCGATTTTCCAGCACTCCCCTCTAGGTGTTTTGCACTTTGACGACCAGGGGCAGATCACCGACTGCAACAACAAGCTGCTGGAGATCCTGGGCGTCGAGCGTTCTCGGCTGCTGGGCTATCGCATGCTGGACCGTTCAGCCGATCGATACGTCGCCAAGGCTGTGTCGGCAGCCCTGGAAAAAGGCACCGGCTACTACGAGGGTACCTATCGGCTACCCAAAGCCAGTGAGGGAACGCCACTGCGGGCGTTCTTCAACGGTGTGCATGGTATGGGCAACCGGATGGTCGGCGGCGTGGCGATCGTCGAAGACTTCACCGAGCGCAAACGTAGTGAGGAGATCATTTATCGTCAGGCGTACTACGATGCGCTGACGGACCTGCCCAATCGGCGTCTGTTCATCGAACGCATGGAAACGCTGTGCCAGGAGGAGGGCCATGCGCAGCGGGGTGGTTTGGTAATGTTCATGGACATGGACCGCTTCAAGCTGATCAACGACACCCTGGGGCATGCCGCGGGCGATGACCTGTTGGTGCAAGTGGCGCGGCGCTTGGAGTCATGCCTGCGTGACGGTGACATGGCGGCCCGGTTGAGTGGCGATGAGTTCGTGCTGCTGGCGCAGTTTTCAGAGCCTGATCTGGACAAGCTGAGCGCCCTGGCCGAGCAGTACATGCAGCGAGTGAAGCAGGCGCTGTCGGGGGAGTATCGGCTGGAGAGCCGCTGGGTAGAGGTGACCCCGAGTATGGGGTACACCTGCTTTGAAGCGTCTACCTGTGACCATGCCGAAGTGCTCAAGCAGGCCGATACCGCCATGTATCAGGCCAAATTGGCGGGCCGTGCTCAGCTATGCCGCTATCAGCCCTGGATGCGAGAAGCAGTGAATAAACGAGCGGCCGAGCAAACGCCTAACTGGCCAGCTGACCGCTAAGCAATAGCCACAGCGCAATCAGGGCGAAGTGCCCCGGGTACCAGGCCAGCCACAGGCGGCGGGGCATGGCCAGCGCCACGGGCGGTACGCGCTGGGCGGCGCCTGCGGCCAGCATCAGCACCAGAACACAGGTGCCGACGGTAAAGGATTTGGCCATGTCCGATGCGTTCATCTGCCCGGCGATCCAGAGCACCGGAAACGCCGCCAGACCCGCCCACAGCCTTGATTTGAGAGCATCGCGGGTCTCGCTGAGGGCCTGCATGGCAAACATGAACAGCGGAATCAGCAGCAGGCCGTTGTGGCCATACTCCACCCAGAAGCCCAGCAGATACCAGATGGTGACACACACGGCGGCCCCCAGCATCAGCCAGCCCAGGCCCAGCGTCTGTGCCTGATAGTGCTGCCACCCCTGGCGTACCAAGGCACCGAGTGCCAGGCCGCTGGCCAGCGTGAAGCAGACATTCAGGATAAATGCATCCGAGGCCCTAGGCATCATCATGTAGGGCACTTGTGCCGCGATACCGATGATCAGGATACGGCGTGCGTAGCGCAGCGGGTTGCGGGTGTTGAACAGGCCGTGCCAGGCCACCATGGCAGCAAACAGCGGAAAGGCAATGCGCCCAATCGAGGAACCCGCCCAGCCCAGATCCCAGGCATCGGGCAGTACGTAGCGGGTCAGGTGGTCCACGGTCATGGTGAACAGCGCAAGCCACTGACCCCAGGCGGTCCAATGGGACGAGGGGCGCATCGTCTCGGGTAGGCCCGTGGAGGGCGTTGCGTGTGCCGCTGAGTGTTCTGCCATGTTACCTCCTTGTAAAAGCGCATTATGCCATTAAAGACCCGCATTGGCTGAGCAAGTTCGCTGGGCGGCCTCGGGCGCTCAGGGAGCGCTGAAAATCGGTTTGCCCAGTGCCCACACGTGGTCAATGGCCCAGCGCCCTTCGCTCAATACGATGAAATCGGCATCCGAGCCGGGTATCAGGCGGCCTTTTTGGGGAAGCTTCAAGGCATCGGCGGCGGTGGTGGTGGCACATTGCAGGGCGTGCTCCATGCGGATCTGGTGGTCGTTGACACACTCGCCCAACACGTCGAACAGGCTGCTGAGTCTGCCGGGTTTCAGGCCCACGAAACGGCGCTGGTCATCGAACTCCGGCAGCGAAGCGTTGGCATCCGAGGAGAGGCTGAGCTGGCTCGGATCGATCCGCGCTTTCAGTGCCCGCGCTACCGCCTCGGAGGCGGGCACTTCGCCACCGGCCAGCAGCTCGGGGGTGGTGCTGGTGGTGAAGTCGATGCGTCCGCCTTCACGGGCAAAGCGCAGGCCGTCTGCGAACAGTGCGCCGGTACGGTTGATGTGGGTCGGGTAGAACTGCGTGATGGGAATGGCGCTGGTGCTGGACACCTGACGCAGTGGTTCCAGGTGGGAGTCGGCGTCGCCGGTATGAATGAACACGATGCCGGATTTGCCTGCCAGCAGCCCGGCCGTGCGGGCGTCGGAAGCCAGTCGCGTCAGCTCCTGGGTAGTGGGCTGGGAGCCACGGTGGTCGCTGATGGCCACTTCGCCCACCCCGATGAATTCCGGCACGTAGAGAATGTCGCTGGCCACCGTGCCGGTCAGCGTGACCGGAGGCAGCTGATAAGAGCCGGTGTAGGCGTAGGTGCTCAGCCCACCGGCAGCGAGCTCCCGCGCCTTGCCGATCAGGTTGGCGGGGGTGCGGGTAAGGGCATCGGTGCCCAGAGCGCCAATCAGGGTGGTCACGCCTGAAGCGCAGGCGTCTGCCAGGCTGAGTTCTGCAGTGCGGTTGCCAAACCCGCCTTCACCGCCCCCGCCAATGTAGTGCACCAGCGGGTCGACCAGCCCCGGAATCACCCGACGGCCCTCCAGGTCGATGGTCTTGATCAGCGTGCCCAGTTGGTACGCTTCGTTGGCATCCAGCACGGCCGCGATGCGCTGGTCGGCGATCAGCAGGTGGCACAGCCCGCGGGGTTCTGGGGCAAAAAGCTGGGCGTTTTTGACAAGTGTCAGCATGGGCTTTCCGGAAAAGTGATGAGCAAACGTTACGCGCCGACCAAAGGCCGGCGCGTGTAGGCGGGGTGGCGCGGTTCAAGCGCGGCGACCGCCGATCTTACAAGCGTACATCGTAGTTGAAGTAACGGTTCATGATTTCATCATAAGTGCCGTTCTCTTTCACCGCACGCAGGGCGTCGTTGAAGCGTTCGGCGAGGGCCTCGTCACGGGGGCGAAATGCCATGCCCACGCCTTGGCCCAGGATTTCCGCGGGCTCTTTGATGAAGTCGCTGATGCGTTGGAAGTCGCTTTCGGGCGTGTCGATGTCGATGGCGGCTTCGGCAATCGGGTAGTCCATGAACGTCAGGTCCAGGCGGCCTGCCAGCAGGTCGGTGACCACATCGTCCACACCGGTATAGCGGCGAATTTCCAGCACGTCGCCGTAGAGTTCGGTGACATAGTTATCCTGCAGGGTTGCTCGCTGTACGCCGACCGTGAGCCCTTCCAGGCTGGCCCGGTCTTCGATGTCGATATCGTGGGCGTGGGTCGTGATCCAGGCGCTGGGAGTGGTGTAGTAAGCCTCGGAGAACAGCACACGCTGGGCGCGCTCGTCGGTAATCGCCATGGACGACATGATGGCGTCGTAGTTGCGGGCCAGCAGGCCGGGAATGATGCCGTCCCAGTCTTGTTCTACCCAGGTGCAGCTCACTTCCAGGTAGTCGCATACGGCATTGCCCAGCTCGATTTCAAAGCCGGTGAGAGTGCCGTCGGCTTCCCGGTACATGAAGGGCTCGTAGGGAATATCCACACCCAGACGGATCTCGTCGTAGTCCCGGGCCAGTGCGGCAGTGGATACCATGGAAAGTGAAGCACCAGCCGCCAGCACGGCAGCCACGGACAGCGTTGCATAACGCATGGTCAGTCTCCTGAAGCGATGTTAGTTAGGTATGCAGGTGTTGCTTTATGCCAAGCGCCGAAAGGGGCGGCTACAGCATGGGGTACGCCAGGCGTGGGAGTGCCCTGCGTCGATCACGCATGGCAACATGCACGCACAGGGGCGTGTTTCGGCACGGGCGTGCCAAAGAGGGGGCTATTCGTCGAACCACTCGCTCAGGTAGAAGCGGGCAATGGTGCCACGGGTACCTGGGCGTTGCGCATGGGGCGCAGAGGGGAGTAGGCGGTCTGGAGTCATGGTATTGGCGTGCTGCCATGCCTTCCCTGAGAAAGGCATGGCGAGACGGTCAATGCTTACTCTTCGCCAAAGTAGCGAGTGTAGATTTCATCGTAGGTGCCGTCTTCCTGCAGTTCGGCCAGTGCTTCGTTGAAGCGCTCGGCCAGGGCCTGGTCGCGCTGGCGGAAGGCGATGCCGAAGCCGTCACCGAAGTACTCCTTGGGCTCGCTGATGCGCTCGCCTACGACCACGTACTCGGTATCTTCGTTGTTCAGCAGGGTGGACTGGCCGATCGGATAGTCGAGGAAGACGATATCCAGGCGCTGTGCCTGCATGTCCAGCACCATGTCGTCAGCGGTGGAGTAGCGGCTGACGCTGGCGATACGGCCGTATTGGTCGGTCACGTAGTTGTCTTGCAGGGTGCCGCGCTGTACGCCGATGGTCTTGCCGGCCAGTGTCTCTTCGTTGGCGTCACTGAGTTCCAGGCTGGCGGGGGCAAACCAGGCCGACGGCATGGTGATGTAGGGGTCGGAGAACAGCACCTGCTGACGACGCTCGTCGTTGATGGTCATCGACGACATGATGGCATCGTAGTTACGTGACATCAGGCCCGGAATGATGCCGTCCCACTCCTGCTCGATCCACTCGCAGGTCACGCCGATGCGCTCGCACAGAGCGTTGCCCAGGTCGATATCGAAGCCGGTCAGCTCGCCCTCGGGGGTGCGGTATTCCATGGGCTCGTAAGGTACGTCCACGCCGATACGCACGTGGTCGTAATCACGGGCTTGAGCAGAAGACGCAGCAGCCACGGCCAGGCCCAGCAGAGAAACGGTCAGCAGTTTTTTCATTGTAGACTCCAAAGGAAGCAGGTTCACCGGAGGTGATCCCCTTTAAGCTACCCCAGCTTGCGGTTGGCGAAAAGGGGGGTGACCTGAATTAAACCAACGCTTGTTTTACGTTGGCGTACGTTGGATTTTTCGTCATGCTCAGGTTTGTGGCCGCAAATGTGCCAGCAGCCGTTTTTCCAGGTAACGGAAAAAATACAGGATGGCAAAGGTGAGGCACAGATAAATGGCCGCCACGAACAGGAACGCATCGAAGGGGGCATAGAAGCGCGCATAGACGAAGCGTGCGGCCCCGGTCAGGTCCATCAGGGTGACGACGCTGGCAATGGCGCTGGCATGCAGCATGAAGATGACTTCGTTCCCGTAGGCGGGCAGGGCACGGCGAAAGGCGCTGGGCAGGATGATACGGCGCATCATCAGGCTGTTGGACATGCCATAGGCCTTGGCGGCTTCGATTTCACCCCGTGAGGTGGCCTTGATGGCACCCCGGAAAATCTCCGTGGTGTAGGCCGCCGTGTTCAAGGTGAAGGCGATCAGTGCCGGGTAGAAGGCTTCGCGCAGCAGCGGCCACAGGAAGGTTTCCTGAATGCCATCGATGAACACCACCCCGTAGTAGATGATGTAGAGCTGAATGAGCAGCGGGGTGCCACGAAACACATAGGTATACACATAGACCGGCAGGCTGATCCATTTGTGCCGTGAGCTACGCATGATGGCCAGCGGGACAGCCAGGATCAGCCCGGCCACCAGCGAGAGGAACACCAGCTGGGTGGTGGTCACCAGGCCTTCCCAATAGTAGCCTAGGGTGGTGGGGGTGAAGATCAGGTTACCCGCCAGTAAATCGTTGAACCATGCAGAGATGTCCAGCATGTCACTGTCCCCCGAAGCCGATGTCGTAACGTTTTTGCAACCGTGCGAAGACCCACTCGGAGACGCTGGCAATCAACAGATAGGCCGCCGCCACCGGAATCAGGAAGACAAACGGCTCGTGGGTGGCCCGAGAGGCTTCTGCCGCCACCCGCACCATGTCCGTCAGGCCGATCACCGATACCAAGGCGGTGGTCTTGAGCAGCACCATCCAGTTGTTGGAGAGGCCGGGCAGCGCATGACGCATCATCTGGGGAAAGCGGATACGCCGAAACACCAGTGCGTTGCTCATGCCGTAGGCCTTGCCTGCCTCGATCTGGCCATTGTCGACGGCCATGAATGCCCCGCGAAAGGTTTCGCCCATGTAGGCGCCGAAGATGAAGCCGATGGTGAGGACACCGGCCGCGAAGGCGTTGAAGTTGATGTAGATATCGATGTCGTAGCGGTCATAGAGCATATCGCTGATCGCATTGACCCCGATCTGCCCGCCGAAGAACAGCAGCATCATCAGCACCAGGTCGGGCACCCCACGAATCACCGTGGTGTAGACCGTTGCGCTACGGCGCAATAGCCAGTTGCGGGACATTTTGGCGCTGGCGGTCAAGAGCCCCAGCACAATCGCCAGGATCAGCGAGAGGAGGGCCAACTGAACGGTTACGCCTGCGCCTTCCAGCAGGCGGGGGCCATAGCCTTGCAAATCAAGCATCGTGCATGCCTCGCAGGTCAGTATTTGGGCGCCAGAAACTGCTTCAGGCGCGGCGATTGCGGGTTGCCCAGCACGTCATCGGGCGTGCCGGCTTCTTCCACGAGGCCCTGGTGCAGGTAGATCACCTTGCTGGACACGTCCCGGGCAAAGCTCATCTCATGGGTCACCACTACCATGGTGCGCCCTTCGTTGGCCAAATCGCGCATGACCTTGAGCACGTCGCCCACCAGCTCAGGGTCCAGCGCCGAGGTGGGCTCGTCGAACAGCATGACTTCCGGGTCCATGGCCAGCGCCCGGGCGATGGCGCCACGCTGCTGCTGGCCACCGGACATTTGCGCCGGGTAGGCGTTGGCACGCGCGCTGAGGCCGACTCGGTCGAGCAGAGCATGGGCGTGTTCGATGGCTTCTTTCTTGGGTTTACCCAGCACGTGAATCGGCGCTTCGATGATGTTTTCCAGCAGCGTCATGTGGGCCCACAGGTTGAAGCTCTGGAAAACCATGGAGAGCTTGGCGCGCATCTGCACGACCTGTTTCCAGTCGGCGGGTTCGCGGCCATGGCGGGTGGTCTTGAAGCGGATCTGTTCGCCGTGGACGATCAGGTCGCCGTCATCGGGCTGTTCCAGCAGGTTCATGCAGCGTAAAAAGGTGCTTTTGCCAGACCCTGAAGCACCAATCAGGGTGATCACATCACCTTTCTGGGCTTCAAGAGAGAGGCCTTTGAGGACTTCTGTATCGCCGAAGCGCTTTTTGATGTTACGCACTTCAAGGGGAGTCGGCGTAGCGGCCATAACTTAGGCTCCAGTACAGGGTTGCCGCAGCAACAACGAATGAGTGTTCGTGTTTCTGTGCGGCTGGCGCGAAAAAAGGGGCGATTCTATCAGGAGTGCGCCGGAGACGCGTACTTTATCAGGGCGACATTGGTCGTGTTGCCTGAAGAGCACTCCTGATGGCCCCTCTACGTTATTGTTATCTAACTGCCTTTTTCATCAACGGGGCTTTCTGTTGGCTAGAGAGCCGTTCGTTCCGGCGCCACCAGCAAGGCGGCTCGGGCACCTATCTCGACCTGAGCGTTGGGAAACACCACGTGTAGCGGCGTCTCTTCCACCACGAAGTCACCGGCGGTGGCATCCTTGGCCAGGCAGGTGCCGGTATCGAAGCGGCTGAAGTTGGGCACGTCTTCATCGAAACAGAGCGTGAAGTCCTCGGAGTGACGCATCAGTTCATGCTGCACCCGGTAGAATGCCATGGTGCTGGCCGACTGGGAGGGGGGCGTATAGCCGCTGCCCAGCGCACTGATCAACGTGAGCATGGGAGCCAGGGCTTCCATGTCGTTGTGGCCGAACGGGGCGACTTGCCCCAGCTCGAAGGTAAAGGCCTGGGCACCATGGTAGTGCTTGCTGTAGTGAGAAAACGTCCAGCTATGCTGATGCTGGTGCAGCACGGCCTGCATGTCGGCGGCGGCCAACCACTCCCATTGTTCAGGGGCGGTCGCCGACTCGGCGAACGGCTCGACCGCGAAGCGGGTATGCAGGCTGCCGCGGATGGCGGTATGCAGGTCGTAATGCAACCGAGGCAGGGCGTGATGGCGGGCATAGAACGTATCCACGGCTTCCATCAGTTGGCGCGCCCGTTCGGGCTCGTCGCCCTGGTCGGCCAGTTCACGCTTGAACAAGCGATTCAAGTTGGTGGTGATGTAGCGCTGCTGGGCCTTGAGGGCGGGAATGTTGCCCAGAATCACCAGCACGGGAGCGCCCAGTTGCAGGGTGCTGGCTTCCAGAGCGGCCAGCCATTCGCCCAGCAGTTCTACCGGAGCGGTCTCGTTGCCATGAATGGCGGCAGAAAAGACACAGGCCCGGGCATCGGGGCGCAAAATGTTGGGCGTTAGCTCCAGTATGCCCGGTCGGTGCAGATGGTAGCTGCCGCTGGCAAAGCGGCCTATGCGTGGCGACGGGCGTTCATCGTCAAGGGTCCAGTCGAGCCATTGGCCTAGCATGAAAGTGTCCTTGTGCATGGGCATCTACTTGTGTTGCCCTACCTTTACCACGCTCAGCTCGTGTCACAAGGGGTGGCGTCGTGCGCGTGAAAATGGTCGGTGCGAGGATGAAAGTAACCCGTAAAAAAGCGCCCATGGCGTGAGCCACAAGCGCTTTGCAATACCGGGCGGGTAAGGCCGGGAGGTCAGCCCGACCGTTGGCGCTGCATTTCGTCCTGATACTCCTTGGCCAGCGTAGTTTTCTGGGCTTCCTGCAAGCCCCGACCTGCCAGTTGAAACACCTCCTGTTCTTCTTCGTCCAGATGGTGGGTCACCAGATGCTGCAGCTGCTTGGCGTGGGTCAGCCAGTGGCTGGCACTGTAGTCGGTGTCGTCCAGCAGCTCGATCAGCTCATCGATCTCGTGGTGTTCGGCAACGCTGTGGCGCGCTTTTTCCTGGGTGAGGTCGAGGTCCATCATCGGAATATACAGAGCCCGCTCTTCGGCGTTGGCATGGTACTTCAGCTCCGCCCGTACCCGTTGGTAAAGAGAGTCGCGGGCGTCGCTGTCACCGTGGGTCTCTACCAGTTGGGCCAACAGGTCACGCTGAATATCGTGGTCTTTACGCAGTGCTTCGAAAATGGTCATGCCTGGCTCCTTGGCGTTGTACCCGAATGAAACGGCAAACAAGTCGAATACAAAAAAATTAGTGCCGAAGTGGCAAAAGTGCAAGGTGCCCACATCGATGAAATCGATTCAGAGCGTCGAAAACTTTCGCTGATAAGTGGCTGGGGCTGGACTATGGTGTAACCAGTCCTTGCTGCCCGTCTGGGGTAGCGTGTCATCACCTGAAAGGAGTGAGCCATGACGAAGGTATTGGTACTGTATTACTCGATGTATGGGCACATCGACACCCTGGCGGCCGCCGTGGCAGAAGGCGCCGAGGGCGTGGAAGGGGTCGAGGTCACCGTCAAACGCGTACCGGAAACCATGCCGGAAGACGCGTTCAAGAATGCCGGTGGCAAGCAGGACTTCACTACTCCGGAAGCCACACCTGGGGAGTTGGCCGACTACGATGCCATCATCTTCGGCACGCCGACGCGCTTTGGCAACATGGCTGGGCAGATGCGTACCTTCCTCGACCAGACCGGCGGGCTATGGGCGAAAGGCGCACTGCGTGGCAAGGTCGCCAGCGTGTTTACCTCCACCGGCACCGGGGGCGGCGACGAGATGACCATCACGTCGACCTGGACCACCCTGGCCCACCACGGCATGGTCATCGTGCCGATTGGTTACGGCATCGAAGAGCAGTTCGATATCTCGAAGGTCAGCGGCGGCACGCCCTATGGCGCGGCGACGCTGGCAGGCGGCGACGGTTCGCGTCAGCCGGACGACCGCGAGCTGAAAATAGCCCGTTTCCAGGGTAAATACGTGGCTGAAGTCGCTGCCAAACTGACCAGCTAACGCTCAGCGCGCACAGTGTGAACGCCTGCCCCGTTGAGGGCAGGCGTTCGCGCTTTTACAACTAATTTTTATCAACTACCGTTTCAACCACCTTTACCAACCACCTTTACCAACCATTTTTACCAACCACATTGATCAACGACATGGCCAGTGGGGCCTGACGCTAGCCGCGCAGGCGCTCGGCAATGGCCTTGCCTAGGCTTTCCGTGGTGCCCTGGCCGCCCACGTCGCGGGTGAGCACCTGCGGGTTCCCTTCACTGAGCACGGCTTCGATGGCCTCGACCATGGCGTCGGCAGCTTCCTTGTGTCCCAGATGTTCCAACATCATGGCGCCTGACCAGATTTGGCCGATAGGGTTGGCAATGCCCTTGCCCGCAATGTCGGGTGCGCTGCCATGAACCGGCTCGAACAGGCTGGGGAACTTGCCTTCCGGATTGATATTGGCGGAAGGCGCAATGCCGATGGTGCCGGTGCAGGCCGGGCCCAGGTCGGAGAGGATGTCGCCGAACAGGTTGCTGCCCACGACCACGTCGAACCAATCGGGGTGCAGCACGAAGTTGGCCGTGAGGATGTCGATATGGAACTTGTCGACGTTGATATCCGGGTACTGTTTGGCCATCTCGGCGACCCGCTCGTCCCAGTAGGGCATGGTGATCGAGATGCCGTTGGACTTGGTGGCCGAGGTGAGCTTCTTGCGTGGTCGCGTCTGGGCCAGGTCGAAGGCGTATTTCAAGACTCGGTCGACCCCGGTGCGGCTCATCACGGTTTCCTGAATGACGATCTCCCGCTCGGTGCCTTCGAACATCTTGCCGCCGATGCTGGAGTATTCGCCTTCGGTGTTTTCACGCACCACGTAGAAGTCGATATCCCCCGGGGCGCGACCGGCCAGCGGGCTCTTGATGCCCGGCATCAGTTTGCAGGGGCGCAGGTTGATGTATTGATCGAACTGGCGGCGGAACTGCAGCAGCGAGCCCCACAGGGAAATATGGTCAGGCACTTTGTCCGGCCAGCCCACGGCGCCATAAAACAGCGCATCAAAGCCCTTGAGCTGCTCGTACCAGTCATCCGGCAGCATCTTGCCGTGCTCAAGGTAGTAGTCGCAGTTACCGAACTCAAAGGTGGTGAACTCCAGCGCGAGGTCGAAGCGCTGGGCCACCGCTTCCAGTGCGCGAATACCTTCCGGCATGACTTCTGTGCCGATGCCGTCGCCAGCGATGACTGCAATCTGATGGGCCATGGGGCCTCCTTTTTTTATGGTCGTGTGAAAGGCGTACCGTTCATGCAGTGTAGCGGCTGTTGGCGATGAGATATTCAGGCTACTATTCAAGCCATTGTTGCTTTCAGGTATAGAATCCCATGGCTCCACTGGACGATCTGGCGTTTTTTCAGCAGTTGGCTCGAGCGGGCAGCCTGACGGCGACAGCCCGGGAGTTGGGTATTTCCCTCTCGGCGGTGAGTAAACGGCTGAAGCAGCTGGAGGCGCGGCTGGGGGTGTCGCTGGCGGCGCGCACGACCCGCCGCCTGACGCTGACCGCCGAAGGCGAGCGCTATCTTGCCCAGGGCAGCCTGATTCTCGATGAGCTGGACGCCCTGGAGAGTGACCTGCGCGATGCGGCCAGCCAGGGGCTGCAGGGGCGGTTGCGGGTCAATGCCACCTTTGGCTTTGGACGACGCCACATTGCGCCGCTGCTGTCACGCTTCTGCGTTCGGCATCCGGGCATCGAGAGTTGGCTGGAGCTGACCAACTTTCCTCTCAATCTCAGCGACCATGGGTTCGATGTGGGGATTCGCATTGGCGAACCGCCGGATTCACGGCTGGTGGCTCGGCGTATCCTGCCCAATCGGCGCATGCTCTGTGCGTCGCCGAGCTACCTTGCCAGCATGCCCGCCCTGCATACGCCGCAGGATCTGGCGCAGCACCGCTGCCTGTTGATCCGCGAGAACGATAGTGACTTTGCGCTGTGGCGCTTCGAGCAGCGCTCCGCAGCGCGGCGCCAGCAATCGGTCAAGGTCAGTGGCCACCTGGCCAGCAACGATGGCGAAGTGGTGACGCGACTGGCGCTGGATGGCCATGGCGTCATGCTGCGCTCCTGGTGGGATGTCAACGAACACCTGGCCAGTGGCGAGCTGCGGCTGCTGCTGCCCGAGTGGCAGGGCGTACGGGCAGACTTCTATGCGGTGTTCGAGCAGCGCCGCCATACCCCGGCCCGCATCCGTGCGCTGATCGATTTTCTCCAGCAGGAGATCGCAGGCCGGGTGCCTGCGCTGCCTGACGCTGAGTAGGTGCTGTGCAGGCGAGCCTGGCAGAGCCTAGCGGCCGGGACAGCGCTCGTCTTGGACTACATCGATCAGCTCGTCGGTGGGGAAGTCCAGCTCGGCGGCTTGCTGGCGCAGGCGTGCTTCCAGCTCGCTATCCAGCGTGGGTGTGCGTGCCAGAATCCATAGGTAGTCTCGGTTCGGGCCGGAGACCAGCGCCCACTGATAGTCATCATCCAGTGCCAGCACGTTGTAGCCGCCGTAGAACGGGCCAAAGAAGCTCACCTTCAGGCGGCCAACGCTCTCATCGTCGATGAAATAGGCCCGGCCTTCGGCTTCGTCCCAGCTGCCTTCTGCCAGGTTGTAGCCCCGGTTGATGACCCGCACACCGCCATCGTCGCGCAGGCTGTAGTTGGCGGTCACGCAGTCCAGACCGCGCTCGAAGGAGTGGTCCAGGCGAGCGATTTCATACCACTCCCCGAGGTACTGATCGAGTTCGAACCCGGTGACGGCCTCGGTGCCATCGGGGATGCCCGTGCATCCGGCCAGCAGCACGCTTGAGACACAAAGCGCCGATGCCGTTGCCAGTTTCCTTGGCGACAGTAGGGAATAGCGCATGACGACCTCCATGTGAACGGTTCCTTGTAAGCGGTGGGAATATCGCCATTCAATTTAACAGCGAGGCGACGCCACCGCTATGGCGGCGATGACCTGTGGTGAGTTTTATGGGTACGCGGCGAAATAGGCTATGGTTGAACGAAACGTTTGGGTTTGACGACACCCATGCTCGTTTGCAGGCCCACCATGACAAAGGAGTGTTTATGTGGCACCAACAAGAGATTCACCTGCCCGACATGCCGAGAGGCTTCCATCTGATCACTGATGAGATTGCTCGGGCACTGCCGTGCCTCGAAGAGTGCCATCAGGGGCTGGTGCATTTACAGCTTCTGCATACCTCGGCCTCCTTGACCCTGAATGAAAACAGCGACCCGGATGTGCGCCACGATCTGAACGCCTTTCTAAGCCGCCTGGTGCCGGAAGGGCTGGACTACTTTCGACATACCCTGGAAGGGCCGGACGACATGCCTGCCCACGTGGTGTCCAGCCTGCTGGGTACCCAGCTTTGCCTGGCCGTGCGGGATGGGCGTTTGGCGCTGGGCACTTGGCAAGGCATCTGGCTGGGCGAGCATCGCGAACAGGGCGGGCCCAGAAGAATCCTGGCGACCATTACGGGCTGCTGAGCATGGCGCAGCGTTTCTTGCCGTGTATGGACTAATTTGCCATTTTTCTTGCCATTTTGGTGCAGCCGTGAAGAATGATGCACCTTCACTTTTCTCAATCAAGGTCAATTAACCATGGATGCGACACTTTCATCCCTGTTGACGGCGGTCGTGGATCGCAGCAACGGGCTGTTATGGGGCAGTGTACTGATTTACCTGCTCATCGGGGCGGGTCTCTACTTTACCGTAATGACACGGGGAATTCAGATTCGCTATTTTGGCCACATGTTCAAACTGCTGCGCACCTCGCGGCAATCCAATGGCGGGATCTCCTCCTTTCAGGCGCTCTCGACCAGCCTGGCGGCCCGAGTGGGAACGGGGAACCTGGCCGGGGTGGCGGTCGCCATTTATTTCGGTGGCCCAGGGGCGATTTTCTGGATGTGGATGACCGCCATGGTGGGCATGGCGACCAGTTTCGTGGAGTCCACGCTGGCGCAGGCCTACAAGACCGACCACGGCGACAATACCTTCCGTGGCGGCCCGGCTCGCTATATCGAGCGTGGCCTTGGGCTGCGCTGGCTGGCGGTGCTGTTTTCGATCTGCCTGATCATTGCCTTCGGCCTAGCCTTCAATAGCGTGCAGGCCAACTCCATTGCCCAGGCCATGGAGCAGGCGTTTGCCATTCCCACCTGGGCCATGGGGCTGGTGCTGATGGCCGTCGTGGCGCCGATCATCTTTGGCGGCTTGAAGTCGATTGCCAAGGTGGCCGAGCTGGTCGTGCCGCTGATGGCCCTGCTGTATCTGGTGCTGGCGCTGATCGTGGTGGCCATGAATATCGCCGATCTGCCCGCCGCGCTGCTGACCATCGTGCGGAGCGCCTTCGGCATCGAGCAGGCCGCTGGCGGGGCCATGGGCTATGCCATTTCCCAAGCCATCATCAACGGTATTCAGCGAGGCCTGTTCTCCAATGAGGCGGGCATGGGCTCTGCTCCCAACGCGGCGGCCACGGCCAGCACTCGGCCGGATCATCCGGCGGCCCAAGGGTTCATTCAGATGCTGGGGGTCTTCCTGGATACGCTGGTGATCTGTACCGCCACGGCGGCCATCATCATCATGGCTGGCCCGGAACTGCTGGCCAGCGAGGAGAGCAACGGCATCCAGCTGACCCAGATGGCGCTCTCCAGCCATGTAGGCGAGTGGGGCGGCATGTTCATTGCGGTAGCGATTCTGCTGTTTGCGTTCACGTCCGTGATTGCCAACTACT
Source organism: Halomonas sp. 141 (assembly GCF_002810305.1). Lineage (NCBI taxonomy): Bacteria > Pseudomonadati > Pseudomonadota > Gammaproteobacteria > Oceanospirillales > Halomonadaceae > Halomonas > Halomonas sp. 141. The sequence continues at coordinate 69,619 of NZ_PINZ01000010.1, read as the reverse complement.
CCTACGGTGAGTCCAACATCGAATACCTGGCTGGCCGCCGGGCACCGCTGGCGGTGATGCTGTATCGTCTGGCCGTGCTGGGCATGATCATGGTGGGCTCGGTGGCCAGCCTGGGAGCCATCTGGAATTTTGCCGACCTCTCCATGGGCATGATGGCGATCATCAACCTGGTGGCCATTCTGATGCTGTCGCCCATTGCCTTTGCGCTGTTCAAGGATTACGACGCGCAGTTGAAGGCGGGCAAGGAGCCGGTGTTCGACCCGAGCCAGTTCCCCAAACTGGCCAACAAGGTGGACCCCAAGGCCTGGCCCAAAAAGCCCTGAACGCGTCATGAAAACGCCCCGCCCGTGTTGCCGCCATGGCCACGGAGCGGGGCTTTTTTAAGGTCATTGCATTCTAGCGAGACAGTGAAGCCATTCCCGGAAAAGTGCGATGAACCTTGTTGATGGCGGATTGTGGGAGGCCAATTTCATTGGGCGACTGTCTGAGCAGGCACCCCTATCAAGCTGGGTGCTGGAATCATCGCGGGCTGAAGCCCCCTCCCACAGCCTGAGTGCCTCCAGGCCAGCCTGTGGGAGGCCAATTTCATTGGGCGACTGTCTGAGCAGGCACCCCTATCAAGCTGGGTGCTGGAATCATCGCGGGCTGAAGCCCCCTCCCACAGCAGTGAGTGCCCCCAGGCCAGCCTGTGGGAGGCCAATTTCATTGGGCGACTGTCTGAGCAGGCACCCCTATCAAGCTGAGTGCTGGAATCATCGCGGGCTGAAGCTCCCTCCCGCAGCACTGAGTGCCTCCAGGCCAGCCTGTGGGAGGCCAATTTCATTGGGCGACTGTCTGGGCAGGCACCCCTATCAAGCTGGGTGCCGGAATCATCGCGAGCTGAAGCTCCCTCCCACAACCTGAGCAAGCACCTTGCCTGAATCACCTTGTGGGAGGCCAATTGATTCACGCGAGTCTGCGTAGAACCTTTTTTTATGGAGCACGATTCGATTTTGTCGAATGAACGGCGGAAAACGTTGCGCTTTTGCTTATTGGAAAGCGCCTTAGAATAGCGCCATCTCTTTAATTTTTGGCAAGGAATCTTACGATGGCAACTCGTACTCTGTTAGTCACGTCTTCCGTTCTGGGTGAAAACGGCCAGTCCAATGCGCTGGCGAACCATTTTCAGCAGCAGGCCGCTGCCCGTGGCGGCGTGGAGGTCAGCCACCGCGACGTGGTGGCCAATGCGCTGCCCCACCTGGACATCGAAGAGCTGGGCGCATGGCAAACCCCGGCTGACGAGCGCAGCGACGCCCAACAAGCACTGGCGGCTCGCTCCGATGAACTGCTGGCCGAGCTGCGTTCCCACGACGTACTGGTGCTGGCGGTGCCGATGTACAACCTGGGGATTCCTTCGCAGCTGAAGGCGTGGTTCGACCGCGTGCTGCGCGCTGGTGAAACGTTCCGCTATACTGAAAATGGCCCGCAGGGGCTGCTGGAAGGTAAGCGCGCCATCATCCTCGCGGCCCGGGGTGGTCAATACGCTGGCACCGAGTTCGATAGCCAGACCCCGCACCTGAAAACCATGCTGGGCCTGATGGGCATCAGCGATGTGGACGTGGTGTTTGCGGAAGGCCTCAACATGGGCGACGCCCAGCGTGATAGCGCACTGAAAGAAGCCTTCCAGGCCATTAATCAACTGGTGGATGGCCTGTAAGCCATCTCACCTTGGAGATCCCGCATTCGAGGTAGCCATGCCGCGTCCCGAGCTGTTGGAACAGATCTATACCATCGTCGATCAGATCCCGGCGGGACGGGTGACCACTTATGGGCGCGTGGCCAGCATGACCGAAGGGGCCACGCCGCGCATGGTGGGGTCTGCCATGCGACACTTGCCCGAGGGGCATCAGGTGCCTTGGCACCGCGTGATTGCGGCATCGCTAACGCTGGCCGACCATGGCGGCGCGGCGCGCCAGCACCAGAAGTTGCGTGACGAGGGCGTGGTGTTCGATGCCAAGGGCAGGGTGCCTGCCCATCTGGTATGGCCGGATTAGCGCAGCCGTTTTGGCATCTCATGCCAGTTGCGACGCTAAGCAGGATGTTCAATAAAAAGCCGCTCCCTGAGGTTCTCTCGAGGGAGCGGCTTTTTTTATCCAGCCATCACGGCGGCCGGGGGCTTACTCTTCCCGTTTGGCGCCGGACTTCAGCGACCAGTCCCGCCAGCGCAGGTCGAAGAGATCCTTGCGGCGGTCCTTGAGGTTGGTCACCGAGCCTTCTGCACGCACTACGGTCAGGCGGGTCAAATCCAGGTCCGAGAAGATGATCATCTCGGTATTGGGCGTGGTTTCGGCCAGCACCGCGTCATGGGGGAAGGCAAAGTCGGAGGGGGTGAACACCGCCGACTGGGCATACTGGATATCCAGGTTCTCGATGGACGGCAGGTTGCCGACGCTTCCGCAGATGACCACGTAGCACTCGTTCTCGATAGCCCGTGCCTGAGCGCAGTGGCGCACACGCAGGTAGCCATTTTTGGTGTCGACCCAGAACGGCACGAACAGAATATCCATGTCCTGGTCGGCCAGCAGGCGCCCCAGCTCCGGGAACTCCACGTCGTAGCAGATCAGGATGCCGACACGGCCGGCATCGGTTTCGAACACCTGCAGGTCGTCGCCGCCTTCGATCACCCAGTCGCGCCGTTCCTGCGGGGTGATATGCAGCTTGGACTGTTTCTCCACCTCGCCGTCCCGATGGAACAGGTAAGCCACATTGTAGAGGCGATCATCCTCGCCCACCTCGATCATCGAACCGCCGACGATATTGATGTTGTAGGACACCGCCATCCGCGACAGCTCGCTCTTGAAACGGTCGGTGAAGCCCGCCAAAAAACGGATGGCGGCGGTCTGGTCTTTCTGGGCGGCGCGATCCTGCAGGCCCATCAGCGGCGTGGTGAACAGCTCCGGGAAAACGGCAAAATCACTTTGGTAATCCGAGAGCGCATCGACGAAATACTCGATCTGCTGAAGCGCTGCTTCCACCGAGGCAAACTCACGCATTTGCCACTGGACTGCCCCCACACGAACCTGCGTCGGGCGGGTATCCAGCACGCTGTCGGCGGGTTCGAAGAGGATGTTGTTCCACTCCAGCAGAGTGGCGTAGCCGCGCGACTGCTCGTCCTCGGGCAGGTACTTGCGCAGTAGGCGCTTGACCTGAAAGTCGTTGGCCAACTGGAAGGAGAGGATCGGGTCGTAGATCTCCTTGCGGGAGACCTTGTCGATGTACTGGGCCGGGGTCAGCTCGCCAGCATGCTGGTGATACTCGGGAATGCGCCCACCGGCGAGAATGGCGCGCAGGTTGTGGGAGCGGCACAGCTCCTTGCGCGCTTCGTACAAACGGCGGCCCAGGCGGTAGCCACGGTAGTCGGGGTGGATCAGGACATCCAGCCCGTACATGGCGTCGCCGTCGGGGTTGTTGAGAATGATTTCCCGATGGCCGATCAGGTCGTCGTACTTGTGTGGGTTAGAGAACTCGTCGTAATCCACTTGTACCGTCAAGGCCACGCCCACCAGCACGCCGTCGTCTTCGATGGCAATCTGGCCGTCAGGAAACTCCTGGATCAGCTTGGCGATGGTGTGCTCGGGCCAGGCGCCACCAATATCATGATACACCGCGTCCATCAGCGACTTCAGTTGTTCGTAATCGTCGCTACTCAGGTTACGCAGATTAAGGTGCAGTTCTTCCAAGGACATAGGTCAGGGGTTCCCATTCAGCGAATGATGTTAGCCCATTGTATCATTGCTGGGCGTTGCTCGTTTTACCGGCCGCCACGCGGCTGACCAGGGGGCGGGTCAAGGTCTGCGCCATGATCACGCCTGCCAGGATCAGCAGTCCGCCAATGAAGTGGAAGCCCGCGACCCGCTCACCCAAAAACGCCATGGCAATCAGAGCGCTGAACAGCGGCATCAGATTGATGAAAATACTCGACTGGTTGGCCCCGATTTGACGGACGGCCCGCATCCACAGGAAGGTCGTGATCACCGAGGCCGGAATGCCCGCGTAGAGAATCAGCCAGACGTTGCTACTATCGACTGGGGTCATGGGACCCATCAGGTACGGTGGTAGCAGGAACAGCACGGCAAAACAGACCTGGGCATAGAGCATTACCCAAGGAGGAAGGTTCATGGCCCAGCGTTTCAACATGACGCCGTACAGCGCATAGCAGGTGGCCGCCACCACCATCAGTGCATCGCCCTGGGCCACCTGGAGTTGCAGCAGCGACAGCGGGTTGCCTCGCCCCAGCAGTACCGTCACGCCAATGAAGGCCAGTACGCCGCCCGCCACGCCGCCCAGCGTGGGGGGCTCACGCAGAATCAGCGCGCTGAGCAGCACCGTCAGCAGGGGTACCATGGCCGCCAGAATGCCCATGTTGGTGGCGGTGGTGGTTTCGGCTGCCACGTAGGCAAGCCCCTGCCACAGGCCCATGCCCAGCAGCCCAAGCAGCGCCAGCTTCAGCCAGTTGCGGCGAATCTCGTCGCGGTGACGCAATACCGCAGGCAGCACGAAAGGGGTCATGACCGCCAGCGCCAGCAGCCAGCGTAAGAAGGCGATGCTGCTGGGCGCAATCGCGCCGACCGTCAACTGGTTGATGGTCATGTTCCCCGACCAGATCAGCACGGTGGCCAGTGGGGGCAAGAAGTAGATCAATGGCATAGCGCATTCCCTTAAAACAATCCCTTATCGTTAGCCGGTTAATGTGACGTGCTTTTCCATGATGAGCAAGGGGGCAACGGTGGTAAAAGGCTGTACGCCGAAGGAACTATGTCATACGCTTGTTTGAATATGAGAGGCTTGTCTTTCTAACAACTCCAAAGGAGCGCCGTGATGCACGCTTATCCGCACCTTTTTCGCCCCTTGACCGTGGGCCACCTGACGCTGCCCAACCGGGTGCTGATGGGCTCCATGCACACCAACCTGGAAGAGGCCCCCAACGGCTTTGCACGTTTGGCGGCGTTCTATGCCGAGCGGGCGCGGGCGGGGGTCAGCTTGATCGTCACTGGCGGCATTGCGCCGAATGCCGAGGGTGCGGTGTTCCAAGGGGCACATGCGCTCACCGAGGCCAGCCAGCTCGAAGAGCACCGCCAGGTGGTGGATGCCGTTCACCAGGCGGGCGGACATCTGTGCATGCAGATTCTGCACGCCGGTCGCTACGCTTACTCCCCTGAGCTGGTGGCGCCTTCGGCGTTGCAGGCACCCATCAATCCGTTCGTGCCCCGTGCGCTGACCAGCGACGAGGTCGAGCAGCAAATTGCCGACTACGTGCGCTGTGCCACGCTGGCCCAGCAGGCGGGCTACGATGGGGTCGAAGTGATGGGCTCCGAGGGGTACCTGATCAATCAGTTCATTTGTCGCCGCACCAACCACCGGGACGATGAGTGGGGCGGTGACTTCGCAGGGCGTATACGCTTTGCGGTGGAGATCGTCAGACGCGTTCGTGAAGCCGTGGGCAACCGCTTCCTGATCATCTTCCGGCTGTCGATGATCGACCTGGTGGAGGAGGGCAGCACTTGGGAAGAGGTCGTGCAGCTTGGCCAGGCCATCGAAGCGGCGGGCGCCAACCTGATCAATACCGGCATTGGCTGGCACGAAGCGCGGGTGCCCACCATCGTCACTAGCGTGCCTCGCGCAGCCTTCAGCGAGGTGACCAAACGGATTCGCAGCGCGCTGTCGATCCCGCTGATCACCACCAACCGCATCAATATGCCCGATGTGGCCGAGCGTCTGCTGGCGTCAGGGCACGCGGACATGGTCTCCATGGCGCGGCCTTTCCTGGCAGACCCTGAATGGGTGCAGAAGGCCGAGGCCGACAAGGCCGAAGAGATCAATACCTGTATCGCCTGTAATCAGGCGTGCCTCGACCATACCTTCATGGGCAAGCTGACCTCTTGCCTGGTCAATCCGCGTGCATGCCACGAAACCGAACTGCCTTTGGTGGCTGCCGAGTCTCCCAAGCGAGTGGCCGTGGTCGGCGGTGGGCCTGCCGGGCTTGCCACCGCCGTGGAAGCCGCCCGCCGAGGTCATCGGGTGGTGCTGTTCGAACGGCGCAGCGAGCTTGGCGGGCAGTTCAACTTTGCGCGCAAGATTCCGGGCAAGGAAGAGTTCAACGAAACGCTGCGCTACTTCCGCGTCATGCTTGAGAAGCACGGCGTGGAGGTGCGCTTGAATACCGAGGCCACGCTGGAGGCGCTGGCTGCCTTCGACGACGTGGTGCTGGCCACCGGCGTGACGCCCCGCGAGCTGACCCTGCCCGGCGCCGACCATCCCAGTGTGTTGAGTTACGCCGAAGCCATCGCGCAGCCCGAGCGCGTGGGCCGCCGGGTGGCCGTGATTGGTGCCGGAGGTATCGGCTTCGATGTGTCGGAACTGCTGGCGCATCATGGCCACCCGGCCCTGGATCTGCAGTCCTGGTGTGAAGAGTGGGGCGTGGACCTCACGGTGAGTGAGCCAGGCGGGCTGAGAGCCCCCACACCGCCCGTCTCGCCACGCAGCATCGTGATGTTGCAGCGCAAAAGCTCCAAGCCGGGTAAAAACCTGGGCAAGACCTCGGGCTGGGTGCATCGTGCGTCGCTTAAACAGCGTGGGGTGCGTACCCTGACCGGCTGCGAGTACCTGAAAATCGACGATGCCGGGCTGCATGTTCGCCAAGGCGAAGAGCCGCAGGTGCTGGCGGTGGACACCATTGTGGTGTGCGCGGGTCAGGAGTCGGTGCGGGACCTGCTGGCGCCTCTGGAGCAGGCGGGCAAACGCGTGCATGTGATTGGTGGCGCAGACGAAGCGGCCGAGCTGGATGCCAAGCGGGCGATTGACCAGGGCACCCGTCTGGCTGCCACGCTGTAGCGGCATTGAGCGCGTGACGTTAATGCTCAAATGACGATAGACTGAAGGTCAACCCTAACGACTAAGCCCTGTTAGGGAATTAAGGCGCAGGTGGCACCCGGCCTGCGCTGCACGACCGCCAGAGAAAAAGGATAATCGTCATGCCCTCGGAGTGTACCCCACGATTTTTAGCCAGTGACAACACCTCGGGTATTTGCCCGGAAGCGATGCAGTACCTGCTGGAAGCCAATCAGGCCGATGACCTGGCCTACGGCAACGACCGCTGGACTGCCCGTGCCGCCGACCGCTTTCGTGAGATGTTCGACTACGATTGCGATGTGTTCTTCGTGTTCAACGGCACCGCTGCCAATTCACTGGCGCTTTCCGCGATGGGGCGCAGCTACCACAGCGTGATTTGTCATGAGTTGGCCCACATCGAAACCGACGAGTGTGGCGGTCCGGAGTTCTTCTCCAACGGGGCCAAGCTGCTCACCTCCCCGGGTGCCAATGGCAAGCTGACTCCCCAAGGGATCGAGGCGCTGGTCACCAAGCGTAGCGATATCCACTACCCCAAACCCAAGGTCGTGTCGCTGACCCAAGCCACCGAAGTGGGTACGGTCTACTCCCGTGAAGAGCTGTTGGCGATTCGCGCCATGGCCGACAAGCATGACCTGCGCCTGCATATGGATGGCGCGCGCTTTGCCAATGCCTGCGCCAGCCTGAAGGCGTCACCGGCCGAGCTGACCTGGCAGGTTGGGGTGGATGCGCTGTGCTTTTCAGGCACAAAGAACGGCCTGGCGTTTGGCGAAGCCATCCTGTTTTTCAACCGGGAACTGGCCGAGGATTTCTCCTACCGCTGCAAGCAGGCGGGCCAGCTCGCCTCCAAGATGCGCTATGTCTCGGCGCCCTGGCTGGGCCTGCTGGAAAGCGGCGCCTGGTTGACCAATGCCGAGCACGCCAACGCCATGGCCCGCTATCTGTCGGAAGGGTTGCAGGCGCTGCCTGGCGTCTCGCTGATGTTCCCCACCGAAGCCAACAGCGTTTTCGTTGAATTGCCTCCGCAAGCCATCGAAGCGTTGAAAGCGCGCGGATGGACCTTTTATACCTTCATTGGTGCGGGCGGCGCTCGCTTCGTGTGCGCCTGGAACACTACCATCGAGCTGCTGGACCAGCTGCTGGCCGACGTCAAATCCGTGCTGGAGTAAGCCGCCAGCAAGGCCCGGTTGTGGTCGTCGCGCCGCCTGCTCAGGCGGCGCGTTGCGTTGTTGGAGAGGATTCTTGTCAGCCCGGTGTTTTCAACGCAACTATTTTGCCTCGCCTTTGCTCATAGCCATATAAGACGCGGATCGTTGCGCTGCGTTGAAGGTTTCGTCATCACATTTTGCTAATGCTGACTACGCTGATAGAGCGACACTTCGCACGGCAGGCGGCCTGGGGGTTTGGGTCAGGCGATGGCTGCCGGGGATGGGCCACAGGAGAGTTCCATGAGCATCTTTGATCACGTTCAAGACCGTTTTGCCCGCGTTCAGCAAGAGGACATGAGCCTGGAGGAGTATCTGGCGCTATGCCGCCGTGATCCCAAGGTGTATGCCAGCGCCGCCGAGCGCATGCTGGAAGCCATAGGCGAGCCTGAGGTGATCGACACGGCGAAAGACCCGCGTCTGTCACGTATCTTTTCCAACAAGGTGATTCGCCGTTACCCCGCGTTTGCCGAATTTCACGGCATGGAAGAGGCCATCGAGCAGATCGTGGCCTACTTCCGCCACGCCGCCCAGGGCCTGGAAGAGCGCAAGCAGATTCTCTACCTGCTGGGGCCGGTGGGCGGCGGTAAATCGTCGCTGGCCGAGCGTTTGAAGCTGCTCATGGAGCGTATCCCGTTTTACGCCATCAAGGGCTCGCCGGTGTACGAATCCCCGCTGGGGCTGTTTTCACCGGAAGAGGACGGCAAGCTGCTGGAGCAGGAGTACGGTATTGCCAGCCGCTACTTGCGCAGCGTCATGTCACCCTGGGCCGCCAAGCGCTTGAAGGAGTACGGTGGTGATATCTCCCAATTCCGCGTGGTGCGGCTCTATCCGTCGCGCTTGAACCAGATCACCATCTCCAAGACCGAGCCCGGTGACGAGAACAACCAGGATATCTCCTCGCTGGTGGGCAAGGTGGATATCCGCCAGCTGGAGCTCTACTCCCAGGACGACCCGGACGCCTACAGCTTCTCGGGCGGGCTGTGCCGCGCCAACCAGGGCCTGATGGAGTTCGTGGAGATGTTCAAGGCACCCATCAAGGTGCTGCATCCGCTGCTGACCGCCACCCAGGAGGGGAACTACAACCCCACCGAAGGCATGGGCGCGATCCCCTTCGATGGCGTCATTCTGGCCCACTCCAACGAATCCGAATGGCAGGCCTTCCGCAACAACCGCAATAACGAGGCGTTCCTCGACCGTGTGTACATCGTCAAGGTGCCTTACTGCCTGCGCGTCTCCGAAGAGATCAAGATCTACCAGAAACTGCTGGAAGACTCGTCCCTGAACGCCGCGCCTTGCGCCCCGGATACGCTGCGCATGCTGGCCCAGTTCTCCGTGCTGTCCCGGCTGAAAGTGCCCGAAAACTCCAGTATCTACTCCAAGATGCGGGTCTATGACGGCGACAACCTCAAGGATACCGATCCCCGCGCCAAGTCCATCCAGGAGTACCGCGACGCGGCAGGCGTCGATGAAGGCATGCAGGGGCTGTCTACCCGCTTTGCCTTCAAGATCCTTTCGCGGGTGTTCAACTTCGACAGCCAGGAAGTGGCAGCCAACCCGGTCCATCTGCTGTACGTGCTGGAGCAGGCGCTGGAGCGGGAGCAGCTGCCATCGGAGGTGTTCGAGCGCTACCTGGGCTTCATCAAGGAGTTTCTGGCCCCGCGTTACGTGGATTTCATCGGCAAGGAGATTCAGACCGCGTACCTGGAGTCCTACAGCGAGTATGGTCAGAACATTTTCGACCGCTATGTGACCTATGCCGACTTCTGGATTCAGGATCAGGAGTACCGCGACCCCGAAACCGGCGAGCTGTTGAACCGCCAGTCGCTGAACGAAGAGCTGGAGAAGATCGAAAAACCGGCCGGGATCTCCAATCCCAAGGACTTCCGTCATGAAGTGGTCAACTTCGTGCTGCGGGCGCGGGCGCAGAACAACGGCATGAACCCTAGCTGGCAGTCCTACGAGAAGCTCAAGGGCGTCATCGAGCACAAGATGTTTGCCAATACCGAGGAGCTTTTGCCGGTCATCTCGTTCAACGCCAAGGCATCCAGGTCCGATCAGAAGAAACACGAGGATTTCGTGGCGCGCATGGTGGACCGCGGCTATACCGAAAAGCAGGTGCGGTTGCTTTCCGAGTGGTATCTGCGCGTTCGCAAGTCCCAGTAGCCAGCCGGTTACGGGGGTGAACCTCACGATGGGCGGGCGCGAATGTTCAGCGCTCCCGCCTGAGGCATCAAGGAGGTCGAATGACCTACTTCATTGATCGCAGACCTAACGCCAAGCACAAGAGCGCGGTCAATCGGCAGCGCTTTCTGGAGCGTTACCGCAAGCATATCAAGCGTTCGGTCGAGGAAGCCGTGAACCGTCGCTCCATCACCGACATGGAGCGCGGCGAGAAAATCTCGATTCCAACCAGGGATATCTCCGAGCCGGTGTTCCAGCACGGCAGCGGCGGCGCCCGCACCATCGTTTCCCCCGGCAACAAGGAGTTTCTGCAGGGGGACAAGATACGTCGCCCCGGTGGGCAGGGCGGCGGTGGTGGCGCGGGTGAAGGCGGGGCGTCCAATCAGGGGGAGGGCAACGACGAGTTTGCCTTCACCCTCAGCCGCGAGGAGTTCCTGGAATTCGTTTTCGACGGCCTGGAGCTGCCACACTTGCAGCGCAAGCCCTTGAAGTCGCTGGAGGAGGTCAAGATGGTGCGGGCGGGGCTGGCCCGTGACGGCGTACCTTCGCGCATCAGCATTACCCGCTCCATGCGCGAAGCCTACGCCCGCCGTATTGCCATGCGCGCGCCCATCAAGCGGGCCTTGAAAGAGGCTGAAGAGGCGCTGGCGGCGGAAGAGCGCAAGGACCCGGTGCTGCGCAACCCGGCCCGGGTGGCGGAGCTCAAGGCCGAGGTGGAGCGGCTGGAGAAGCGCATCGAGGCGATTCCGTTCATCGATACCTACGACCTGCGCTATCACCAGCTGGCCGCCCAGCCGCAGCCATCGAGCCAGGCGGTGATGTTTTGCGTGATGGACGTTTCCGGCTCGATGACCCAGAACCACAAGGATATCGCCAAGCGGTTTTTCCTGCTGCTCTACCTGTTTCTGGAGAAGCACTACGAAAAGGTCGAGCTGGTATTCGTGCGCCACCACACCGCCGCTCGGGAGGTCAACGAGGAGGAGTTCTTCTACTCCCGCGAAACCGGCGGAACCATCGTCTCCAGTGCGCTGACGCTGGTGAACAGGATCATCGAAAAGCGCTACCCGGCAGGCCAGTGGAATCTATACGTGGCCCAGGCCTCCGACGGCGACAACTGGGACGATGACTCCAATATCTGCCGCGACCTGCTGGTCAAGCAGCTGATGCCGCAGCTGCAGTATTACGCCTACGTGGAGATCACCCCCCACGATCATCAGTCGCTTTGGCATGAGTATGAAACCGTGGCTGCCCAGTTTCCCGAGCGTTTTGCCATGCGCCAGATCGTCGATGCCGGGGATATCTATCCCGTCTTCCGTGAGCTGTTCAAGCGCCGCCTGAGCCAGGAGCGCTAACGCGCGTTAAGGAGTGGGCCATGAGTGTTGACCGCAACCCCATTGCAACGGGTTCCGACTGGAACTTTGGTATTCTGGAGCGCTTTGACGAAGAGCTGGCGCGGCTGGCTGACGAGTATCGGCTGGATACCTACCCCAATCAGATAGAAGTGATCACCACCGAGCAGATGATGGATGCCTACGCCAGCGTGGGCATGCCGGTGGGCTATCACCACTGGTCGTTCGGCAAGCAGTTTCTGGCCGTGGAACAGGCCTACAAGCGAGGCCAGATGGGCCTGGCCTACGAGTTGGTGATCAACTCCAACCCCTGTATCGCTTACCTGATGGAGGAGAACACGTTGATGATGCAGGTGCTGGTGATTGCCCACGCCTGCTACGGCCATAACTCTTTCTTCAAGGGCAACTACCTGTTTCGTACCTGGACCGATGCCGAGTCCATCGTCGATTATCTGGTATTTGCCCGCAAGTACATCGCCCAGTGCGAAGAACGCCACGGTTCCCACGCCGTGGAGCAACTGCTGGACGCTTGCCACGCCCTGCAGAATTACGGGGTCGACCGTTACAAGCGGCCTTCGCCCATGTCGGCCGAGGAGGAGGCCAAGCGCCAGGAGGAGCGAGAGGCCTACCTGCAAACCCAGGTCAACATGCTCTGGCGCACCATTCCCGAGCCACCGACAGGTGCAGAGCCGCTACTCGGGGCGCTGCACAGCGACGATGACCCGTTAGGGCTGCACAGTGGCGGGCGCTACCCCTCGGAGCCCCAGGAGAACCTGCTCTACTTCATTGAGAAGAACGCGCCGTTGCTGGCCCCTTGGCAGCGGGAGATCGTGCGCATCGTGCGCAAGCTGGCGCAATACTTCTACCCTCAGCGGCAAACCCAGGTAATGAATGAGGGCTGGGCGTGCTTCTGGCACTACACCCTGATGAACCGGCTCTATGACGAGGGCAAGGTGGACGAAGGGCTGATGCTGGAGTTTCTGCAGTCCCACGCGGCGGTCATCAATCAGCCGGGGTTCGATAGCCCTTACTACAGCGGCCTGAACCCCTATGCGTTGGGCTTTTCGATGTTCATGGATATCAAGCGTATCTGCGAAGACCCCACTGCCGAAGATCGCGAATGGTTTCCGGACATTGCCGGCAGCCCCTGGCGGGAAACGCTGGAGTTCGCCATGCGTAACTTCAAGGACGAGTCGTTCATTCAGCAGTTTCTATCACCCAAGGTGATGCGTGACCTGAAGCTGTTCATGATCGTCGACGACGACCAGTCGGAAATGTTGGAAGTGGCGGCGATTCATGACGAGCGGGGGTATCGGCGGGTGCGCGAAGCGCTATCGACCCAGTATGCGCTATCGGTACGCGAGCCCAACATTCAAGTGGTGGAGGCCGCCATTCGGGGGGATCGTTCCCTGACGCTGCATCACGTTCAGGACCATCGTCGTCCGCTGGCCAGAAGCGTGTATCCGGTGATTCGTCACCTTCAGCAGCTGTGGGGGTTTCCGGTGCACCTGGTGTCGCTGGACGAGGGGCGGGTGACTCGCCGCTACCAGTGGCCGGTAGAAGAAGAGAACAAGGAAAACCATCCCTGAAAACAGTGACCCCGCAGCGAGTGCGGGGTCCAGGGTATCAGCCTTGTGCGATCCAGGACTGGCACCAGCCGTCCGGCTCGACACTGTTTTCCGGGAACAGCTGGCAGCCTTCGGTGCCTTCCACGAAAAACATGCAGTTGGAGCACAGTTCACCCTCTTCGAAAGCCGGGTGGTCGCTGGCGTCGCTGGCATTTTCAACGTAGTTCAGTGCCTGGGCCGTCGGTGAGGACGGGTCCAGACGGGGCAGCTCCTGAGCAAAAGCAGTTTTCGACAGGATACCCGCACCAAACGGCAGGGCAGCAAGCCCCAGCACGCTGTTACGCATGAACTTACGACGGCTCTGATTAGCCATGGTGTCTCCTTATCGTCACGGTCTGACGGTGTGCTACGGTGATCGGGTGGTGGGCCACCTCTATAAAACTCCGACAGCGAAACGCTGCTGGAGATCTCTAGTACATGCTAGCGCAAGCGTGAAATTAGTGCGAATAACCTTATGAAAAGCGCGACAATTGACCACGCTGGCCGGCAAGGCTTGGCCCCGCCGGGCAGGCTGCTATACTCGCTGCGTCGTGCAGTATTCATCTTACCGCCACTCATTTGCGAGGACGCCATGCAAAGCGCAGTCATCCTGATCAATACCGAAAAAGGCCAGATCAAGGCCGTGGCCGAACGCCTGGCCGATGTGGAAGGTATCAGTGAGGTGTACTCCACCTGCGGCCGTTACGATCTGGTGGCCATTGCGCGCACCCGCGATTTCGAAAGTCTGGCCGAGCTGGTGACCGAGCGGTTGAATGCCGTGGAAGGCATCAGCGATACCGAGACGCTGAACGCCATGCAGGTTCACTCACGCCATGACCTGGAAACCATGTTTTCCGTTGGTTGGTAACGCCCCAGAAAGTTGACGAAACGAATGATGAAACGCCGCTGATAAGGCGTCTTGAAAGATAGCAGGGGAGTCCTCCGTTGGCTAAATCACTTTTGCGCTGGCGTCGTCAGGGGCGACGCCTGGGCATTGCCGTGCTGTTCGTGCTGGTCGGTACGGGCTTGTGGGAGTATCAAGGGCGCCAGCACCAGCAAGCTTATACCTGGATGGGCGTACCCACCTGGGAAACGTTGCACCCTACCAGCCTGCACCGTGTACTGCGTAACGATGGCTTTTTAGTGGGGTGGTCGGATGTACGGGTGGGGGCCTTGTGGGTCAGCTACCAGGTAGAGGCCGTGCCTGAGGATATGCGCATTGGCCCCAGGCCCAATTTCCAGCCAGACTGGCGCATGCTGTGGCCGGTGAGTACCGATAGCTATTCCGGCAGCGGCTACGACAGAGGACATTTGGCGCCCAACTACGCCATTGCTGCCGTGCATGGGCGCAGCGCGCAGGTGGACACGTTCTTGATGAGCAACATGCTGCCCCAGCGGCCGAATCTGAATCGCCAGCTCTGGCAGCGGCTCGAAGCCTCCGTCATGGATCACTTTGCCCCACGTTTCGATCGCTTGCAGGTGATTACCGGGCCGGTCTACCCCGAGCGTTTCATGGATAACGTCTTCAATCGCGTGGGCTGGGTGGAAGTACCCGAAGCCTTTTACAAGATCATCGTGGCACCCCACGATGAGACGCCCCTGGCGCTGGCGTTCATCATGCCCCAGGACGTGCAGGGCAATGAGCCGTTGAGCGACTACCTGGTGACCATCGATGAGATCGAAGCCCGCACCGGGCTGAACTTCTTCCCGAACCTCTCACCCCAGCTTGAAGCCGTGCTGGAAGGCGAGCTGCGCACCCAGGGGTGGGCGCTGGAGGAGGTATCTCGTCGTCCAGGCCGGTTCCAGTAGTACGATACGCTGCATGCTGGCAGGCCAAGGCGTTGCCCTGGCCTGCCGCTTGAGCCCAGACACGGCAATGCTCGAACGGCATGGGCTCGATACACATGAAATAGACAGGCAGAAGAGAAATAGTGGGGAAGAAAAGATATCAGAGCAAAAGGGTATCAGAGAACAGAAGCACACAGATGAGGGTTTGCCAAAAGAGAGCGACTGATGAGGGACAGCAAACAGATAGAAACACATTAGATGGGATAATACGAAAGCAAGAGCGATACGGGGGCATCGATGGTGCCCAGGAGAGGACTTGAACCTCCACGACCATACGGTCACTAGCACCTGAAGCTAGCGCGTCTACCAATTCCGCCACCTGGGCGTATCGACTCTTTCACTGCGGTACTGCTTTCACAATACATTCGGCCATTACGTCAGTGTTCGCATGGTGCCCAGGAGAGGACTTGAACCTCCACGACCATACGGTCACTAGCACCTGAAGCTAGCGCGTCTACCAATTCCGCCACCTGGGCGAACACAAACGTACTGCCTTTCTTTCACTGCTTTACTTGCCGCCGCACCGTGCTGATTCATGAAAGGGGATAACATGAAACAGTTGGTGCCCAGAAGAGGACTTGAACCTCCACGACCATACGGTCACTAGCACCTGAAGCTAGCGCGTCTACCAATTCCGCCATCTGGGCAAGTGGCGCGTATGATACCGAGGCTGTGGCTAAATGCAAGCCCCTGGGTGTTTTTTTTAATGTAAAAAACCTGGGTTTGCAGCCCCAAGTGGTTGGGTGATTGAACGGGCGGCGCTATACTGCGCCCATGACCAAACAAAACATGACTTATTTCAACTCATCGTTAGTTGAACACGACGCCCTTCGAGGCGCACATGCCTTTCGCCCGCAGTGCACGCTGCCCGCGCTTTTTGTTCGCCTCCCGCAACCGTTATCAAGGATGTTGATCGCATGAAGTACTGGACGTTGAGTGATGATCCGCACGCCGAGCGCGAGGCGAAGAATTACGATAACCCGGCTCCTAGCCGTGAATACCTGTTGGCTGCCCTGGAAAGCTATGGCAAGCCGATCACCCATGAAAACATGAGCCGCATGTTGGGCATCGAAGACGAAGACCATCTGGAAGCGGTGCGTCGGCGTATGGCGGCCATGGAGCGCGACGGCCAGGTGCTGCGCGACCGCCGAGGCGCCTATGCACTGATCGACAAGCTCGACCTGATCAAGGGCAAGGTGCTGGGCCATCGGGATGGGTTTGGCTTCGTGCTGCGTGATGACGGCAAGAAGCCGGACCTGCTGCTGCCGCCCCGTCAGATGCGTCGCGTCTTCCACGGTGACCACGTATTGGTACGCGTCAGTGGGCGAGACCGTCGCGGTCGAGAGGAAGCCACGATTGCCGAAGTGATTGCCCGTAATACCGAGACCATGGTGGGCGTATACCGCAGCAATACGCCGGAATTCGGGATTCTCATTCCCGAAAACCCGCGGATTACCCAGGAAGTGATCATCCCGCACACCGTTAGTGGTGGTGCCAAGGATGGTCAGGTGATCTCAGCCAGGATCGTCCAGCAGCCTGCCACTCGGGTTCAGCCAGTGGGTGAAGTGATCGAAGTGCTGGGGGAGCGTATGGACCCCGGCATGGAAATCGACATCGCCATCCGCAGCTACGACATTCCCGCCGAGTTTCCGCCGGAGGTAGTGGATCAGATCAGCGAAATCTCCGCTGAAGTGCTGGAAGCCGACAAGCAGCACCGCGTCGATCTGCGCGACCTGCCGCTGGTGACCATCGACGACGAATCCGCCAAGGATTTCGACGATGCGGTGTGTGCCTGGAAGACCAAGTCCGGTAGCTGGAAGCTGGTCGTCGCGATTGCCGACGTTTCTCATTATGTGCGCCCTGGTACCGCGCTGGATGACGAAGCGCGCACCCGCGGCAACTCGGTCTACTTCCCGGGGCAAGTGGTGCCCATGCTGCCCGAGCTGCTTTCCAACGGTCTTTGTTCATTGAATCCGCACGTCGACCGGCTGGTGATGGTGTGCGAAATGAACATTTCCAGGACCGGTGCCATCAGCCGCTACTCCTTCTATGAAGCCGTGATGAATTCCCATGCCCGACTCACCTATAACAAGGTGGCGGCCATGCTGGACGGCGAGAGTGAAGAAGGGGAGGCGCTGCGTCGGGAGCACGCCGAGCTGGTCAAGCCGCTCAAGAACCTGCATGAGCTGTACGGCCTGCTGCGCGCTGCCCGGGAGGAGCGTGGGGCGATCGACTTCGATACCACGGAAACGGCGATCATCTTCAATGAAGAGCGCAAGATCGAGAAGATCGTGCCGCGCAGCCGTAACGATGCCCACAAGCTGATCGAGGAGTGCATGCTGGCCGCCAACGTGGCGACGGCGCGTTTCCTCGACAAGCACGACCTGCCGGCGCTGTATCGTATCCACGAGCGTCCAACGCCTGAGCGGCTCGACAAGCTGCGCCTGTTCCTGAGTGAGCTGGGGCTTTCGGTGGGCGGCGGCGACGAGCCGACGCCTCAGGATTACCAGGCACTGCGGGAAGCGATTGCCGACCGCCCGGATGCCGACATCATCCAGACCGTGATGCTGCGCTCGATGAATCAGGCGGTCTATTCGCCGCAGAACGAGGGGCACTTCGGTCTTGCTTACCAGGCCTATGCCCATTTCACGTCGCCCATTCGGCGCTATCCTGACCTGCTGGTGCATCGGGCCATTCGCTCGGTGATTCGCGGCCCGCGTCAGACCGCCACCGTGGTGCGGGTAGAGGGTGCGCCGGTGGATCCGCCGAGCAAGTGGTGCCCCTACACCTTCGAGCAGATGCTGGAGCTGGGCGAACACTGCTCCATGACCGAGCGGCGGGCCGATGAAGCCACCCGTGACGTGGAGAGCTGGCTCAAGTGCGAATTCATGTCGGACAAGCTGGGCGAAACCTTTGAGGGCACCATCGCCTCGGTGACCCAGTTTGGGCTCTTCGTGCGTCTCGATGACTTCTTTGTGGAAGGGCTGGTGCACGTCACGTCGCTGCCTTCCGACTACTACCACTACGAAGCCGAGAAGCATCGTCTCAAGGGTGAGCGCACCGGCACCACCTATCGCCTGGGGGATGGGCTTACCGTCCAGGTGGCGCGGGTGGACATGGATGATCGCAAGATCGACTTCGGTCTTGCCGATGACAAGCCGCGCCCGCAGCGTCAGCCGCGCAAGCGTCGTAGTGACGGCTCGGGTGCAAAGGGCGCTGGGGCAAAGGCGGCAGCCGGTGAGCAGCCCGCCCGTCGCGGCCCGCGCCGTACGCGCAGTGGCTCACGTAAACCATCTCCGAAAAAGGGTTGAGCATGAAATCGGCGTCGTCTCGACGTGGCCCGCGCCCGGCTACACGCACTCCTGTCCGTACGCCCGATGGGCTGGATCACGTCTATGGAGTGCATGCCCTGGAGAGCCTGCTGGCACGGGGCGAGTCGCCCAAGGAGCTGTGGGTGCAGCAGGGCGCAGGTCAGCGTTTGCAAACGCTGGTGGCCGATGCCCGAGCCAGCGGTGCGGCGGTCAAGGAGCAGCCGCGTGACGTGCTCGATCAGTTGACCCAAGGGGCGGCGCATCAGGGGGTGGTTGCTTTCTGTGCCCCCTTGACGGCAGAAGGAGAGGAGTCCTTGTGGCTCAAGCTCCGCGCCTGGCCGTCTGATACGCCCCCCTTGCTGCTGGTGCTGGATGGCGTCACCGACGTGCATAACTTTGGTGCGTGCCTGCGCAGTGCCGATGCCTCGGGTGCCCATGGAGTGATCGTAGCCAAGGACAAGGCGGCGCCGCTCAACGCCACGGTCAGAAAAGTCGCCTGTGGTGCCGCAGAGGTGGTGCCGGTCTATCAGGTCACCAATCTGGCGCGCACGCTGGCCAGGCTCAAGGAAGAGGGCGTGTGGATCACCGGCACCGCCGGTGAGGCACAGGCCAGCGTATTCGATATCGACTTCACCGGCCCGACCGCGCTGGTGATGGGGGCCGAAGGCAAGGGGTTGCGCCGGTTGACGCGGGAAGCGTGTGATCATCTGGCCAAGCTGCCCATGGCGGGGCAGGTATCTAGCCTGAATGTCTCGGTGGCTGCCGGAATCTGTCTGTTTGAAGCGGTGCGTCAGCGGCAGCTTGCAAGTTAGCCTCCGTCCCACTAGAATGCTTGCGCCCGTTTATACATAAGCGGGCGTTCGTATTGGTAACCCTCTACGACACTGGTTTTATCTGCTTGATGTTCTTTTCAGCCATACGTGGCTTGCCAAGGGCATTTCAGTCAACTCCTTGCTTCCCAGTCGCTGCCAGAGCATATGCTCCGGCACACTCAGGAAGCTGCCAAACCGCAAGGAGATTCCATGCGTCATTATGAAATCGTGTTCATGGTCCACCCGGATCAGAGCGAGCAAGTACCGGCAATGGTCGAGCGCTACACCAGCATCGTCACCGAAAGCGGCGGTACCGTGCATCGTCTGGAAGATTGGGGCCGTCGCCACCTGGCTTACCCGATCAACAAGATCCACAAAGCCCACTACGTGCTGATGAACGTTGAGTGCACCGGCGAGACTCTCGAAGAAATCGAGAACATCTTCCGCTTCAACGACGCCATCATCCGCAGCCTGGTTGTGCGCTGCAAGGAAGCCGTTACCGAAGCTTCTCCGATGATGAAGCCGGCAGAAGAAAAGCGTCCGCGTCGCGAAGAAAAGCCGCGCGCTGAAGCTGAAGAAACTGCCTGATTCTATCCACTGCACGTTTTAAGGAGCTAGTCCATGGCACGTTTTTTCCGTCGCCGCAAGTTTTGCCGCTTCACTGCTGAAGGCGTCAAGCAGATCGACTACAAAGATCTCGACACGCTGAAGGCTTACATCACGGAAACCGGCAAGATCGTTCCGAGCCGTATCACCGGCACCAAAGCACGCTATCAGCGTCAGCTGGCGACCGCTATCAAGCGTTCACGCTACCTGGCACTGCTGCCCTACTCCGATAGCCACCAGTAAGCGTTTAACGTGATGCTGGCACTGGCAAGATGGCTGATGCGCGGAACGCCCTATGCCGTAGGCGGGGCGGCCCTGGCATCGCTGGTGCCCTGGCTGTTTTGGCTGGGCGCCGCCATTGCCGCACTGGTGACCTTGCGCAAGGGTTTTGCCCCTGCGCTGCCGGTCATCATCGCCGCTGCTCTGCCTGCCGGTTTCTGGTGGGCACAAGGTGACGTGATACCACTGGCCAGCGTTCTGCTGGTCACGCTGATGTCCGTCATCCTGCGCGAGCGGATGCGCTGGAGCGAAGCCTTGATCGTGGGCACATTGGCTGCCGCCGTCATGGTTCAGCTGGGCATCTTCAGCCCGCCGGGGGGCACCCAGCTCATGCTGGAGCAGCTGCGGGAGAGCTCTACCGAGATCGACCGTATGCTCACCGAGTTTGCCAACCAGGGCGTCGACACGACGGCCTTGGCTGCCATGGTCATCGGTGGTGTCACGGGGCTGGTCGTGCTGCTGGCCGCCATTATCTGTCTGGCGCTGGCCCGCAGTTGGCAAGCCGGGCTGTATAACCCCGGTGGCTTTCGCGAAGAGTTTCATGCGTTGCGCCTGAGCCCCCGTGAGCTTGCCGTTCTGGTGGTGTTGGGAGTGGCAGGCATGGCGCTTGGTGCGCAGGCGCTGGCGATGCTCTGCTGGGTTCCGCTGCTGATTGCCGGTATTGCGTTGGTGCATGGTTTTATTGGAATAAAGGGGATGAACGGGCTGTGGCTGGTGGCATTTTATGTGCTGCTGATCACGACCTGGCCCACGATTCTCATTGTGCTGCTGTTGGGGCTGATCGATACATTTGCGAACGTTCGCGCACGCCTTGCCCGCAGCAACTGACAAGAGGTTTACGAGATGGAAGTCATTCTGCTCGACAAGATTGGTAAGCTGGGCGGCCTGGGTGACAAGGTCACTGTCAAGCCTGGTTATGGTCGTAACTACCTGGTGCCTTACGGCTTAGCCGTACCGGCCACCAAGGACAACATCGAAGCGTTCGAAGCGCAGCGTGCCGAACTCGAAGCGCAAGCCGCTGAGCGTAAGGCAGAAGCCCAGGCGCGTGCCGAGCAACTCAACGACATCGAACTGTCGTTGGTGTCCAAGGCAGGCGACGAAGGCAAGCTGTTCGGCTCTATCGGTCCTCGTGACCTGGCCGACGCGATCTCCTCTGCTGGAATCGACGTCGCCAAGAGCGAAGTACGCATGCCGCAAGGCCCGATTCGTCAAACTGGCGAATACGACATCGACCTCCACCTGCATGCAGAAGTGGACGCCGTTGTACGCGTGGTCGTTGTCGCCGAGTAATCATACTCGCCAACGCTGACGCCTCAAAGGGCGCGGGTTCTCCCGCGCCCTTTGTCTTTTTAGACCCTTTGTCTTTTTAGACCCTTTGTCTTTTTAGGCCCTGTGGCTCTTTTGGCAAAGGGCGACACAGCAGGCTTATAAAGCCCTCACTTTACGCGGGGGCCAGTGGTGTTATCCGAGCCGCACGGCTAAGATAAGCGCCGTTGGCTATCGGGTAATTGTTAAGGAGCTCGCAATGCAGGACCAGCCTTCTGCTGATCAGGAAACGGCAGCGTTAAAACTGCCACCGCATTCATTGGAAGCGGAGCAGTCGGTGTTAGGCGGGCTCATGCTGGACAACCAGGCGTGGGACAACGTCTCCGAGCGTCTGGTGGCTGACGATTTTTACCGCTATGAACATCGGCTGGTGTTCAATGTGATGACGCATCTGGCCGAGTCGGGCCAGCCGCTGGACGTCGTGACCCTTTCCGAAGCGCTGGAAGCCCGCGACCAGCTGGATACGGTGGGCGGACTGAGTTTCCTGGCCGAGCTGGCGCGCAACACGCCTTCGGCCAGCAACATACGCGCCTATGCCGATATCGTCCGTGAACGTGCCACGCTGCGTAAGCTCATCCGGGCGGCCAACCAGATTGCTGAAGGGGCTTTTTCGCCTCAGGGCAGGCCCGCCGACGAGCTGCTCAACGAGGCCGAGCGGCTGGTGTTCCAGATTGCCGAAGAGCGGCCCAAGACCGGTGGCCCCATTGGCATGAGTGACCTGCTCACCAAGGCCGTGGATCGAATCGATGAGCTGTTCAACCTGAAAGGGGAAATGACCGGCCTTTCCACCGGCTTCCGGGATCTGGATGAGATGACTTCGGGCCTGCAGCCTTCCGATTTGGTCATCATTGCCGGACGCCCCTCGATGGGTAAAACTACCTTCGCCATGAACCTGGTCGAGCATGCGGTCATTTCCAGCGACAAGCCGGTGATGGTGTTCTCCATGGAGATGCCCGCCGAATCGCTGATGCTGCGTGTGCTCTCGTCATTGGGGCGTATCGATCAGACCCGCGTGCGTTCGGGCCAGTTGGAAGATGAAGATTGGCCGCGGCTGACCTCGGCGGTGAACCTGCTGAAAGACAAGCAGCTGTTCATCGATGACACGGCGGCCCTGTCACCCAATGAGATGCGCTCACGGCTACGCCGGGTGGTGCGTGAGCACGGCAATATTGCCCTGATCATGATCGACTATCTGCAGCTGATGCAGATTCCTGGCTTTAACGAAAACCGCACGGGCGAGATCTCGGAAATTTCGCGTTCGCTGAAAGGCCTGGCCAAGGAGTTCCAATGCCCGGTGGTGGCGCTTTCCCAGCTGAACCGCTCGCTGGAGCAGCGTCCCAACAAGCGCCCGGTCATGTCGGATTTGCGTGAATGTGTCACGGGAGACACGCGGGTGATGCTGGCAACCGGAGAGCGCTTGCCGATTGGTGATCTGGTCGGGCAAACGCCGGACGTCATATCGCTGGGTGAAGATGGCAAGCTGCGCCGCTCGACGACGGATTTGGTGTGGTCAGTGGGCACCAAGCCAGTATTCGAGGTTTGTTTGGCTAGTGGACGGCGTATACGTGCAACAGCCAGGCATCGATTGAAAGCGCTATGGGATTGGAAAACGGTGGCCGAGCTCAAGGTGGGGGATCGCATCGCCTTGGCCAGACAGTTAGCGCAGCCTGAGCATCCGGTCGTGTGGGAGGAGCATGCGCTTATCCTGCTGGCCCATTTGCTGGGTGACGGCAGCTATGTCAAAGGGCAGCCGCTGCGCTATACCACCGCTAGTGAAGCGAATAGCGACGTTGTGAAGCGCTGCGCAGAGCAGTTTGGCTCGACGGTGACTCGCCATGCGGGACGCGGCAACTGGCATCAACTCGTCATTGCTGGCAATGGCAATCGCTGGCACGCCCAGGGAGTGGGTGCCTGGTTGAAATCGCTGGGTATCTTTGGGCAGCGCTCTGCAGAAAAATATATTCCAGGTGACATCTTCAGGCTGTCCAATCAGCAGCTCGCGCTGTTCATGCGTCATTTGTGGGCCACCGACGGCAGCATTACGACAGATAAAAATGGGCGCACACGCGTCTATTTTTCTACGGTTAGCCGTCGGCTTATCGATGATGTCAGTGCTCTGCTGCTACGTTTCGGTATTGTGACCCGAATCCGCCATGTCGTGTCAGGAGAGGGGAGTGGTTGGTATACCGCCGACGTGTCGGGAAGCGATCAACAGCAGCGCTTTGCACAGAATATTGGGGCTTTTGGGCATCAGGTGGCGTCGTTAGCACCGCTGAAAGCGGCATCCGTCGTGGCGAACACCAATATCGATACCTTGCCCCAGGAGGTGTTCGAGCATGTCAAACAGGCCATGCTTGCTAAAGGCGTGAGTCACCGGAAAATGGCTGCAATGCGTGGCACATCTTATGGCGGCTCGTCCCATTTTAGCTTTGCTCCTTCCCGGGAAACCCTTGGCAGCTATGCAGATGCGCTGGGCGATGTGGCTTTGGCACAGATTGCCTCCAGCGATCTCTTTTGGGACCAAGTCGTCGAGATACGCCCTTGCGGTGAAGAAGAGGTCTTCGATTTGACCGTCCCCGGTGACGCGTGCTGGCTAGCGGATGGCATCGTGAGCCATAACTCGGGCGCGATCGAGCAGGATGCAGACGTCATTGCCTTCGTGTATCGCGACGAAGTGTATAACCGCGATAACCCGGATAACCAGGGCCTGGCCGAGCTGATCATTGGTAAGCAGCGTAATGGCCCCATTGGAACGGTACACATGGCCTTCATAGGCAAATACACGCGCTTCGAAGATCTGGCGCCGGATAGTTACGGTGAAGCCTTCGGCGATTGACTTGAGGCTGAGGGGGGAGCACGTATAATGCGCTCCCCGTTGGCTGAGTCGTCTGGGTAACCCTCACTGGAAGGGCGGGATGAGAAGCGTGGGTCAATCGCATTGGTAGATAGACAGGAGTAACGCATGGCAGGTGGTTTTAGGCGCGGTAACCGTAAGCGGCTTCCCAAGCTGGAAGGTCGGGGTGAGCTCCAGTCGTTAGAGCGTGAAGGTCCCTTCAAGGAGTGGTTGGGCATGCCCGACCTTTACCGCTACCACCTGGTAGTGGAAGGGGAGCAGTACAGCTACCAGACAGAAGATGCGGAATTACCGGTCACCATTGGCGACAAGGTCGTGTTCCGTTACAAGGAAACCAAAGGGGGCAACTGGATCGATCGCAATTCCCTAGGCAAGGCCATCGACCCCTCGGAATATCAGTAACACGACACACATCTTGACGTTTCGGTCAGGAACTCTTTTCTGTTATTGCCCTCTTAGAGAGATAGTGCCAGGGTAATATGATTGTCATGGGGCAAGGGCATGCTGTGCTCCATGGCAATGACCAATAACAGGAGGGAACCATGGAACTTAAAGAGCTTAAACAGTTCGTCGAACGTCATGACAATTTTGAAATTCGAGTAATCACGCACTCGGGCAGCCGGTTTTATCAGGTCGAGCTTGAAGATGTCGAGGGTGAGCGCCATATGCTGACCCAGCGTGGCAAGCCCATGCTGTTTCGTTCGCTGGACGATGTCTACCTCGAACTCAAGCGGGCAGGTATCCACCGGGCGTATCTTGTGCAGCACGTGCCTCAGGATGAAGTCATTGGTCGCGACGCCCACTACAGCGCGCCGCTGACCTCGCGTATGCCGCTGGTATTCTGACGCCCAGGCATCACTGATTGCGCGAGCGTGACCCGCATTTTTCCCACCATTGGCCCAGCCGAATTCGGCGACGGGCAAAGAACCGATAGCCTGCATCCATGACGGCGCGCAGGCCAGGCAAGCAAGACAGTCTTACCAGCCGCCTGTAGCCCAACACGGCATACAGGGCCCGGCTGGCATCCATCCCCACATACCAGTTTCCCTGCTGATCCTGAAGATGCAGTTGCCCCATCATGGCCTCGAAGCTGAGCCCCAATGCGCCGGGATCGAAATCCTCGTGCTGAATATCGACCAGACGAATGCGCTGGTGGTGGCGATGTTTGGCTAGCCAGGCCACTTCGACGCGACAAAAGGGGCAGTGTCCATCGTCGTAGAGCGTGATCGGTGGTGCGGCATGCAGCGTGGCGAAACGGCTCATAAGGAGCGCTCCTCGTGGGTGTATCCTTGGGTGTGAGCGGCTTGCTCGTAACCGGCGGCAGTGGGGGGCGATGCCAGGAGCTGCTCTACCTGCTGGCGCAGAACGCCACCACCGCGCCTTCAGGGGCCTGGCGAAGGGTAGGCAGGGTCAGGGAAAGCTGGTCACCCAGAATGAGTAGCAAAGGCTTGGACATGAGTTCGCCTGTAGTTATACAAATTATGTTGATAGTATAACTTTATTCCGCGTCTTTGCTGAAAAGTGATAAGATTTAGACCATTGTGAATGATCGACAGCCCCCAGGAGTAAGTGAGATGGCCGACAGCGTTGTAAAGGATCAACCCGGTGAAGGGCGCTTGGCCCACGCGCCAAGCAGTCATCCTCCGGTTGCCCCCGCCAAGGTGGGCGTGGTGCTGGCCAATCTGGGGACGCCCGATGCGACTGACTACTGGTCCATGCGGCGCTATCTCAACGAATTCCTGTCGGATAAGCGGGTCGTGGACTATGCGGGTTGGAAATGGCAACCGCTGCTGCAGCTCATCATTCTGACCAAGCGCCCCTTTACGTCGGGCCATGCCTACAAAAGCATCTGGAACACCGAAAAAGACGAGAGCCCGCTGCTGACCATTACCCGTGCACAAACGGAAAAGATGACCGCCCGGCTGAAAGCGCTGTATGGCGACAGTGTCGAGGTCGATTTCTGCATGCGCTATGGCAACCCTTCCACGGAAAGCGTGCTGAATCGCATGAAAGAGAAGGGCTGCGAGCGCATCGTGTTCTTCCCGCTCTACCCGCAGTACGGCTCGCCCACCACGGCTACCGCCAACGATCAGGCCTTTCGCACGCTGATGAAGATGAAGTGGCAGCCCTACCTGCGCACGGTGCCGGCCTACTTTGAACACCCTGCGTACATCCAGGCGCTGGCCAACTCGGTGCAAGAGGCGTACGACGGCTTTGAAAGCCGTCCCACCAAGCTCGTGGCCAGCTACCACGGTGTGCCGGAACGCTATCTGATGGAAGGCGACCCCTACCATTGCCAGTGCCAGAAAACCACGCGCCTGCTGCGTGAGCGTCTGGGGTTGAGCAAGGAGGAGGTCGATACCGCCTTCCAGTCACAGTTTGGCCCGGAAAAGTGGGTAGGCCCGCAAACCGTGGATCATGTGGCCGAGCTGGCCAGGCAGGGCCACAAGCACATTGCCATTCTGTCACCTGCTTTCTCCTCCGACTGTGTGGAAACCCTCGAAGAGATCAAGGAGGAGATTCACGACAGTTTCATGGAGGCCGGTGGCGAGACGTTCAGCTATATTCCTTGCCTGAATGATCGCGATGATCATATCGATGCCCTGTTGGCCGTGGTCAACAATGAGCTGTTGGGCTGGTTGCCCGTGCCCGCTAAGTAAGATTTCTGCTCGCGCTGACGCCGCTTTGGCCACTGGCCGAGCGGCTTTTTATGCCAGCGAGGTGGCTGGAGTTTTTCGAAGGGCTGGTATAAGGTTTGTGCATATAAAATCACATTTATTCAACGTTTAAGCGGCACATGTCGTACCATGCACCGCTCACGGGAATAGTTTGCGCTTATTTTAGGGAGAGAACGCCGGATGCAATTTGCCGTTTTAATAGGCTTCGTGCTGGCAGCGTCGTCACCGCTGCTCAACCTCTGGTGTAGGGAACGAACCAGCCTGGTGCTGGCGCTATTTCCAGCGCTGATGGCCGCGTGGCTGATTGGCCAGGCCCCGGTGGTGCTGAGTGAAGGGCCGCAGCTGCTGGAGTGGGCGTGGGTGCCGTCGCTGGGGATCAGCCTGAGCTTTTTGCTGGATGGCTTGTCGCTGCTGTTTGGCCTGCTGATTTCCGTCATCGGTACTTGCGTACTGATCTATGCTGGCGGGTACTTGAAAGGCCATCCGGATATTGCCCGCTTCCATCTGGCGCTGGTGGCCTTCATGGCCTCCATGATGGGGCTGGTCATGGCCGATGGCCTGTTGACCCTGTTTGTGTTCTGGGAACTGACCAGTATCACCTCGTATCTGTTGATCGGCTTCAACCATAACGATATCGAGGCCAGAAAGTCGGCTCGCCAAGGCTTGTTCGTGACCGTGGCCGGTGGGCTTGCGCTGATGGCGGGACTGGTCCTGCTGGGTGTGGCCAGCGGCAGCTGGTCGCTGAGCGAGATTCTGCAGTCCGACGACAACCTGCGCGAGCATGCGCTCTATACGCCCATGTTGATCTGCCTGCTGCTCGGTGCGTTCACCAAGTCGGCGCAGTTTCCGTTTCATTTCTGGCTGCCGAACGCCATGGCGGCGCCAACGCCCGTATCGGCTTACCTGCACTCGGCCACCATGGTCAAGGCGGGTATCTACCTGCTGGCGCGCCTGCAGCCCGAGCTGGGCGGTACCGGCATGTGGGTGGGTATTCTCTCGGTGGTGGGTGCGACCACCATGCTGACGGGCGCCTTCCTGGCGATCCACCACACCAATATCAAGAAGCTGCTGGCCTACTCGACGATCATGGCGCTGGGCACCTTGACCATGCTGCTGGGCATTGGCTCCGACTATGCCATGACGGCGTTCGTCACCTTCCTGCTGGCGCACTCCATGTACAAAGGTGCGCTCTTCATGGTGGCGGGTATTCTGGACCATGAAACGGGTACCAAGGATGTCACGGCCATGGGGGGCTTACGGCGAGCCATGCCCGTGACGGCGACGATTGCCTTCGTGGCGGCGCTGTCGTTGGCCGGGGTGCCGCCGCTGTTCGGTTTCATTGGCAAGGAGCTGATGCTGGAGGCTGCCCTGGGCGCCGACAGCGTGCGTCTGATGCTGGTGCTGTTTGCGTTCTTCTCGGCCATTCTGACCATTGCCGTGGCGGCCATCATTGCGCTGCGCCCTTTCTTTGGCGTGCAGCATGCCACCCCCAAGGTCGCCCATGAAGCGCCGTTGAGCATGCTGGTGGGGCCAGCTCTGTTGGCCGGTGGCTCGCTACTGCTGGGGCTGGCGCCCGCGCTGCTGGGGGTGGATGCACTGCTGACCGCAGCGGCCACTTCGGTAGTGGGCGATGCGCTGACGGTTACCCTGTCGCTGTGGCACGGTATCAACGTGGCGCTGATCATGTCGCTGGTGAGCATGGCGCTGGGCTTTTTGCTGTTCAAGCGTTGGGACGATGTGCGCAGTCATTTGGCGCGATTGGCACCGGTCATGCGCTATGGGCCGGAAGCAGGCTATGAAGGCTTCATGAATGGCGTCGTACGCTTCTCCGAGTGGCAGACCCACATTCTGCAGAATGGCTACATGCGTAATTACATTCTGGTGATGCTGGTGGTGTTGATCGGCCTGATCGGTAATTCGATTCTGCTGCGCCACTCGCCCCAGCTGGCGCTGACGCTGGACGTGCGTTTCCATGAAATCATCGTGGTCGGTACCATGGCCATGGGGGCAATTTTTGCCACCATCTCGCGCTCGCGCCTGGGAGCCGTGGTGTCGGTTGGCATCATGGGCTTCTCGATTGCGCTGATCTTCATTCTCTTCAGTGCCCCCGATCTCGGCATCACCCAGCTGCTGGTAGAGACCATGACGGTCATTCTGCTGGTGCTGGTGCTGTTCCGCTTGCCGCGTTACTCCAACCTCTCGACCAGCCTCGAGCGCGTGCGCGATGGGGTCGTGGCAGCTGCCATGGGGGTCATGATCTTCCTGTTGATCATGACGGCATGGAGCATCGACCAGTTCGAAACCATTTCCACGTACATGGTCGAGAACAGCGCGCCACTGGCCCATGGCCGTAACATCGTCAACGTGATTCTGGTGGACTACCGCGCCCTGGATACGCTGGGCGAAATGTTCGTGCTGGCGTTGGCCGCCATTGGTGTCATTGCCATGTTGAAACTGCGTCACGATGGCCCTCAGGGCAAATCAGTAGAGGCGGAGAAGAGCAGCGTCAAGGAGCCCTACGATGGTTAAGTCAGGTACGATCATTCTCAATACGGCGGCACGCTTTTTAATGCCGCTGCAATTGATGTTCTCTATTTTTCTGTTGCTGCGTGGCCATGACGAGCCCGGCGGTGGCTTCATTGCCGGGCTGGTGGCGGCTGGGGCGTTTGCGCTTTATCTGTTTGCTTTTGGTGCCAGCGCCACCCGAGAAGTGCTGCGCATGGTCGACCCCCGCGACCTGGTCGGTGCGGGCCTGCTGTTGGGCATGATCTCGGTGGTGCCCGCCTGGTTCATGGGCGAACCTTTCTTGACCGCACAGTGGTGGACGATCCCAGGCATCGACTTCAAGGCCTCTACGCCGCTGATCTTCGATGTGGGCGTCTATCTGGCGGTGCTGGGTTCCGTCATGGGCATGGTCATGGCGTTAATGGAGGTGGACAAGGATGAGCCTTGAGCTGCATACCCCGGATAACATAGGAGGCTCCCCATGGAACCGTTAATGGCCCTGGCGATTGGTTTGCTGTACGCCACTGCCGTATTCATGATGCTGCGACGTTCGATCGTCAAGCTGGTGATCGGTTTGCTGCTGCTTTCCAACGGCGCCAACTTGTTGATTTTTACCACCGCAGGCATGACCCGTGGCGCGCCACCGCTGATTCCCGAGGGCATGCTGCAGCCATTGGGGCCCGTGGCTGACCCGCTGCCCCAGGCAGTGGTGCTGACCGCCATCGTCATCGCGTTTGGCGTACTGGCATTTGCCGTCGTACTGATTCGCCGTGCCTATGAGATCGTGAAGGCAGATGATTTGGACAAGATGAAGGATACCGACACGTGAGGCCTGAAGTTGCACTTCCCGTTCTGTTGCCTCTGCTTTCGGGGGCGATATCGCTGCTGTTCTGGCGGTCGCGGCCCATGCAGCGCTTTGTGGCCGTTGCTGGCAACGTTGCGCTGCTGGGCGTCAGTCTTTGGCTGTTCGTCGCGGTACTGACAGATGGCTATGTCACCATGCAGATGGGTAACTGGCCTGCGCCCTTCGGCATTACCCTGGTGGCGGACATGCTCAGTGCCGTGATGATCCTGATGACCGGCATCATCGGCTTGGCCATGGGCATCTACTCACTGGCCACCACCGGGCGTGGTCATGAAAAGTTTGGCTACTACCCGCTGATGCATCTGCTGCTGGCCGGTGTGGCCGGAGCCTTCCTGACCGGCGACATGTTCAACCTCTATGTGTGGTTCGAAGTGATGCTGGTGGCGTCGTTTGCCCTACTGATTCTGGGGGGAGAGCGTGCCCAGATGGAAGGTGCCATCAAGTATGTGACGCTGAACCTGTTGGCCTCGGTGATCTTCCTGACCGCGATTGGCTTGCTGTATGGCACGGTCGGCTCGCTGAACATGGCCGACATCGCCCTGCGCATGGATGAGGCCGAGCACAGCGGCATGGTAGAAGTGCTGGCCGTGATGTTCATGGTGGCCTTTGGTATCAAGGCGGCCGCGTTTCCGCTGTTCTTCTGGCTGCCCGCGTCGTATCACACGCCGCCCGTGGCGGTATCGGCGCTGTTTGCCGGGCTGCTGACGAAGGTCGGGGTGTACTCGCTGTTCCGCGTCTTCACGCTGATCTTCGATCAGACCATGGGCTATCTCCAGGACATCATGTTGTGGGGGGCAGTCTTGACCATGGTGACCGGCGTGCTGGGGGCGGCGGCGCAGTATGAGTTCCGCCGTATTCTCTCGTTTCACATCGTCAGCCAGATTGGCTACATGATTCTTGGTCTGGCGCTCTATACCCCGCTGGCCATCGCCGGTGGCGTGTTTGCGATCATGCACAATATCATCGTGAAAACGAATCTGTTCCTGATCAGTGGTATCACGCATCGCTTGCAGGGCACCTACCAGCTCAAGAAGATGGGCGGGCTGTATCGCGAGCGCCCCTGGCTCGCCGTGGCGTTCTTTATCTCGGCTTTCTCGTTGGCGGGCATTCCGCCGCTGTCCGGTTTCTTCGCCAAGTTCGTACTGGTGCGAGCAGGCCTGGAAGCGGGCGCCTATGTGGCCACCGGCATCGCTTTGGCCGTGGGCTTGATGACCCTCTACTCGATGGTCAAGATCTGGAACGAAGTGTTCTGGAAAGCCCTCCCGGAAGAGAACAAGGTGCCTGCAACCCAAACGCCCACGGGCGATGACGGCCGTATGCTCAAGCCGAGCTTGTGGATGATGTATCTGCCGGTGATCGTGTTGGCCATGATGTCGCTGCTGGTGGGTGTGTTCGCCGAGCCCATCATGCAGGTCATGAATCAAGTTGGCGATCAATTGATGAACCCGGCAGGCTACATTGAAGCCGTGCTCGGTGAGTCGGCAAGTGTCATCGATGCGCTGTTGGAAGCAGCAGAGGCAGGTGTGGATCAGGCGAGTGACGTTCAGGAGGATGCTCCATGACCGGTGCAATTTGGAACTTGTTACTTGGCTTGGCCTGGGTACTGTTGAGCGGTGATTTCTCGGGCTTGAACCTGCTGGTAGGCATGGTGTTTGGTTATATTGCGCTGGTGTTGATCGAACCTCAGGTTGAAGCGCTGAAAGGCTACCCTTCGCGAGTGCCGCGCATCATCGGCTTCATTGGCTTCTTCATGAAAGAGCTGGTGCAGGCCAATCTGCGCGTCGCCTTCGACATCCTGACGCCGCCGTGGCACATGCAGCCTGGGGTGATTGCCTTTCCGCTGGCCGCTCGCACGGAAATGGAGATCACCATGGTGGCCAATCTGATTTCGCTGACGCCAGGTACCTTGAGCCTGGACGTCTCCGATGATCGCCGTGTGCTCTATATCCATGCCATGTTCCTGGACGATGAAGATGAACTGAGACGCAGCCTCAAAGAGATGGAGCACCGAGCCCTGGAGTTATTTCGCTGATGGATACCGTGATTTTGATTAGCCAGGTCGTGATGGGCTGTGCCCTGATACTGACCTTCGTGCGCGTGGTGCGTGGCCCTAGCCTGCCGGACCGAGTGGTGGCGCTGGAGCTGTTTTCCACCACGGTGGTGGGGCTGGTAGGGGTATATGCCATACAATCAGGTGTATCGAGCTTTCTGGATGCTGCCATCGTCATTGCGCTGATGGGCTTCCTGGCCGCCATCGGGTTTGCTCGCTTTCTGGAACGTGGAGGGCCGCGGGATGATTGATTTCGTCAAGGGAACGCTGGTTCTGACCGGCGCCAGCTTCATGCTGCTGGCCTCCATTGGTTTGCTGCGGCTGCCCGATTTGTTGACCCGTATGCACGCTACCACCAAGGCGGCTGCACTGGGGGTGATCCTGATCATGCTGGCGGCTGCCATGCACTTTGCCGAAGTAGGGGTGGTGGCGCGGGCATTCGCGATCATCGTCTTTATTTTGATTACCGCCCCCATCGCCGCTCACGTGATTGGCAGGGCGGGTTACTTCGTGGGCTCCCGCCTATGGAGCGGTACGGTAAAGGACGAGCTCAGGCCCAATTATGATCCACTCACCCATGAATTGAAGAGTGGGCTGGAAACCGAGGAAAACGCCAAGCGTCAACCTCGACCAACGGACCCTGATTGACGGCTAATCAACGAGTTAGCTAAAGGCCACCTTCGGGTGGCTTTTTTTCGACGCGGTTTTCGCCCTGGCTGGCCAGAGGCTGCCTCTCAGCTCGGCAAGTACACCGTGAGGTCAAGGCCTGGGAAGCCATCAATGGTAGCTGCGAGTCCAGCTACTGGATCGTGTTCGAACTATTGTGGCGTGACTACTTTCACCGTGCAGCGCAGCTGGAAGGCCCTGCGCTATTCGGCCGCGAGCAGCTCCCCGTGCCTAACGAGGCGTTCAACCGTTGGCGCGATGGCAAGACAGGGGTCCCGTTCATCGATGCGGCGATGATCGAGCTCAAAGGGACCGGATGGATATCCAATCGCGCACGCCAGAACGTGGCCAGTTTCCTGGTCAAGGATCTCGGCGTGGACTGGCGTTTGGGCGCTGGCTGGTTCGAGCACTGTCTGATCGATTACGATGTGGCCAGTAACTGGGGTAATTGGCGCTATATCGCCGGAGTAGGGCGAGATCCCCGGCAGGATCGCTACTTCAACGTGTTGAAGCAGGCAGGACATTATGACCCAAAAGGCCTCTATGTCGCATACTGGCTGCCCGCCCTCGAGTCCTTGCCCTTTGGCCTCGAACGGCACCAGCCTTGGCGCGCGGCGCCTTCCAGGTTCGATCCTCCCTGCGTCATGCCAAGTGAGTGGCACCGCTGGCTGATTGCTGCCGAAGAGTTCGAGGAGACGGATGAGTAAGCAAGCAGGAAGCGTTGTGAGTGAACGCCGATTGGCCTGGGGGCTGGGCCTTGCTGGGCTGATCCCGTTCATTGCGGCGAGTGGCGCAGCATGGTGGGCGCCTACCGCCTGGCAGGTCACGGCGATTTACGGGTTTACTTACTACAGTGCGGTGATTCTGTCATTTCTGGGTGGCGTTCATTGGGGCAGTGCGCTGCAGGTCTCGCGGCTGGGTAACGCCAGGCGCCTGCTGCTGGCCATGGTGCCGAGCCTGATTGCCTGGCCTGCGTTGCTATTCGATGTGGTGACGGGGCTGTGGGTGCTGCTGGCAGGTTTCGTGCTCATCGGGCTTTACGATGTCAGTCGCGATGGCCGTGATGGCTTTCCTCGCTGGTACACGG
The DNA here is from genome assembly GCF_002810305.1 of Halomonas sp. 141. Taxonomy (NCBI): domain Bacteria; kingdom Pseudomonadati; phylum Pseudomonadota; class Gammaproteobacteria; order Oceanospirillales; family Halomonadaceae; genus Halomonas; species Halomonas sp. 141. The sequence continues at coordinate 35,502 of NZ_PINZ01000010.1, read as the reverse complement.
GATTGCGCTGTGTGCTGACCGGTATCGTGGGGGCTGCCCACGTTGTGGTGCTGTGGCGCCTGATGGCGTGAGGCTGGCATCAGACCCGTTTCTGAGCCATTATCACAGCCACGCCAAGGACAGCCATGAGACGATGACATGTTATTGAAATCCCAGGTATCACCCGCTTTCGTGCCCACCTTCACCTCTGCCTTGATGCTGGCAGCGGCGCTAACGCTGGGAGGGCAAACTGCCCAGGCCAGCCCTCAACTGATGACCGAAGTCGATGCCCGTGCTGCTGAGCAGGTGCAGTACGCCAGCTTCAACCAGTGGCTAAGTGATTTTCGCCGTTACGCCGCCAATCAAGGGATCAGTGAAGCCACTCTGGCCAAAGCGCTGGACGGTGTACGTTATCGCGAGCGCGTGATCGAGCTGGATCGTTATCAGCCCGAGTTCGTCAGGCCCATCTGGCAATACCTCGATAGCGCAGTGTCCAGTACGCGCATTGCCAATGGTCGTGAAAAGTATGCTCAGCATCGCGATACTGCTCAACAGATGCAGCAGCGCTATGGCGTGCCTGCCGAAATCATCGTCGCCATTTGGGGTGTCGAGAGTAACTATGGCAGCAACTTTGGTGATTTCTCGACGCTGGAGTCACTCGCCACTCTGGCCTACGATGGCCGTCGCCGTGACTTTGCCCGCGGAGAGCTTCTGGCAGCGCTGCGTATCATCGAACAGGGCGATATCGCCGCCGATGAGATGCGCGGCTCCTGGGCCGGGGCCATGGGGCATACTCAGTTCATCCCCAGCAGCTTCGAAGCCTATGCGGTGGACGGTGACAACGATGGACGGCGTGACATCTGGGGCAGTATTCCCGATGTCATGGCCTCGACGGCCAACTACCTGGCCCGCGCCGGTTGGCAAGCAGGCCAGCCCTGGGGAGCCGAAGTGGTGCTGCCTGATGCGTTTGACTACTCGCAAACCGAGCGTTTGAGCTCGGCCCAATGGGCCGCGCAGGGCGTACGAGCAGTGAATGGCGATTTGCCTGCTTTCGATAGCGCTGCCGTCATCGTGCCAGCAGGCGCCAGTGGCCCAGCATTCATCGTAGGCCCCAACTTCCGTGCCATTTTGCGCTACAACAATGCGACCAGCTATGCGTTGGCGGTGGCGACATTGGCCGATGCCATTGCCGGGCGTCAGGGCATTACTCAGTCCTGGCCCACTCATGAGGCACCTTTGACGCGCGACGATGTCAGAACGCTGCAACAGCGGTTGAACAACGCCGGTTATTCGGTGGGCACCGCCGATGGCATCATGGGACCCAATACCCAGGCAGGTGTGCGAGCCTTCCAGCGTGATCAAGGGCTGGTGCCAGATGGCTTTGCTACTCAATCGCTGCTCGAGCGACTGCCATAATTCCACTACCCTTTTAATCCAACTATCAAGGATGCGTTGCGATGGTGAATAGATTGCGAAAGGCCATGGGCATGACGGCTCTGGCGAGTGTGCTGATGGCGAGTGCCAGCGTACAGGCTGAGGACAAGGTGTTCGGCTGGGTGGAGAATGCGTTCATCGAGCCTTGGGGCATTGGCGTCAAGGCCAAGCTGGACAGCGGTGCGCTGACCTCGTCGTTGGACGCCCGTGACATCGAGATTTTCGAGAAGGATGGCGAAGACTGGGTGCGCTTTCGCTTAAAGCTGGAGGATCAGGCCAGCGGTGAGACCTTTAGCGACGAAATCGAACGTCCGCTGTATCGTGAGCAAACCGTGCGCGGCGCCGGTGGGCGCGATGAACGCCCCGTGGTGCTGATGGATGTGTGCATGGGCGACACCATCTATGAAGAGCAGTTCAGCCTGCGCGACCGCGAAGAGATGATTTACCCGCTGCTGCTGGGGCGGCGCACCATCAGCCATCTTGGGTTACTGGACGTGCGTAGAACGTTCCTGCAGTCACCGGAGTGTGGGGAGGATGCCGAGTACGTTCCCCACGACCCCGAAGACGATCAAACCTGATCAATAGGGTGAGTCAGAACAGCCGTGCCAGCAGCGCCGTCACGGCGGTTTCTACTCTCAGGATGCGCGGGCCCAGGTGCATGCCCTTGCATCCTGCTGCCAGCAGTTGCTCGACTTCCCATTCGATAAACCCCCCCTCTGGCCCCACGAAAAGTGCACAGGGCTCGTCGATGCCGCGTGGGCAGGCGTCGGGCATGCCAGGGTGAGCGACGAGTCCCCGTCGCTCGTGTAGTACGCCGTTCAGGTGATCTTCCAGAAAAGGGCGAAATCCCTTGCACAGCGTGACCTGCGGGAGCTGCGTGTCGCGTGCCTGCTCCAACCCGAGCAGGAGATGCTGGTGCACCTTTTCTGGGCGTAGCTCCGGCGATTGCCAGTAGCTTTTCTCCACCCGCTGGGTGTGTAGTAGGGTAATCTGTTTCACGCCTAGCGCGGTCACGTGCTCCAGCGTGCGGGCCAGCATGCGCGGGCGTGGCAGGGCCAGTACCAGATGTACCGGTAGCGGGGGCGGTGGAGGCGTTTCCAGCGGGCCCAGGTGGAAGAGGGCACCGCTGTCGCTCAGTTCGATCAGTTCGGCCTTGCCCATGTTGCCTCCCTGAACGCCCACGCTCAGCTGATCCCCCGGCTGAGCACGATGTACGTCGCGCAGGTGCGTCAAGCGGCGGGTGTCGGTCAGGCGGGCTTGTTGGCCGTTCACCTCACTGGGGTCGAGCAAAATCAGATTCATGATGGTCGTCTATTAGTCGTGGGCGGGCCGCGCATCGCGGCACTAATCCGTTAAGCTGGCTTGCATGGGCGTGTGTTGCAGGCACAATAGCAGCCATGGCGACAAAAGCCTTTATCGCGTTTAAGGAGATACGCTGTGCGCGTCATTCGTAAATATGCCAACCGCAGGTTGTACGACACACAACAAAGCCGCTACGTGACGCTGGAAGATTTGCGCCGTCTGATTATCGACGAAGAGCCTTTCCGTGTCGAAGATGCCAAAAGTGGCGAAGACCTCACGCGCACGATTCTACTGTCGATCATTATCGAACAGGAGCAGGCCGATAGTGAAGCGGAAGTGTTCTCCAACGACCTGCTGGCCCAGTTGATTCGCGTGTATGACATGTCGTCACCGCTGCCTCTGGCGCGCTATCTGGAACAGGGCACTCAACTGATGCTGGAGCAGCAGAAGCGCCTTCAGAGCCAGTGGCAGCAGGCCATGCGGCATACGCCCATGGAGTTCATGCGTGAACTGGCCGAGGAGAACATGCGCTTTTGGCAGAACACGCTCAACCAGCCTTCCACCAAGGAAGACGACGACCCAACGGATGGCAAGCCTTAGCTTCACAACAGCGCTGGGTTTCAGACAGCGCTTGGCGCCCCGCTAGCGGCTGCGTTATGGCATAATGCGCCCATCGATGCTCTCCTGTTTTGAGAAGGATACCCATGAAAGTTTTGATGATCGGTGGCGGTGGTCGTGAACATGCCCTTGCCTGGAAGCTTGCCCAATCCCCCCAGGTCGAGCAGGTGTTCGTAGCGCCTGGTAATGCAGGCACGGCCACGGAGCCCAAGCTGAGCAATGTGGCCATTGCCGCAACCGACCTGCCTGCGCTGGTGGCGTTTGCTCAGCAAGAGCAGATCGCCCTGACGGTCGTTGGCCCGGAAGCGCCGCTGGTGGAAGGGGTGGTCGATCAATTTCAGGCAGCGGGCCTGGCCATCTTTGGCCCTACCCAAGGGGCTGCTCAGTTGGAAGGCTCCAAGTCCTTCACCAAGGACTTCCTGGCCCGCCACGCCATTCCCACCGCCGACTACCAGACCTTCACGGCGGTCGAGCCAGCGCTTGACTACCTGGCCCGCATGGGCGCGCCCATCGTCATCAAGGCCGATGGTCTGGCCGCCGGCAAGGGCGTGATCGTGGCCATGAGCGAAGCCGAAGCCGAAGCCGCCATTCGCGATATGCTGGAAGCCAACGCCTTTGGCGATGCCGGTGCGCGGGTCGTCATCGAAGAGTTTCTGGATGGCGAAGAGGCCAGCTTCATTGTCATGGTCGACGGTGAGCATGTCGTGCCCATGGCCACCAGTCAGGATCACAAGCGTGCCTACGATGGCGATACCGGCCCCAATACCGGTGGCATGGGGGCTTACTCACCGGCGCCTGTGGTCACGCCCGAGGTGGATGCCCGCATCATGGAGCAGGTGATCCTGCCTACCGTACGAGGCATGGCTGAAGAGGGCAATGCGTACACGGGCTTCCTGTATGCCGGTTTGATGATCGACGCTGCGGGCCAACCCAAAGTGATCGAATACAACTGCCGCTTTGGTGACCCGGAAACCCAGCCCATCATGATGCGTCTGGTGTCGGATCTGGCGGAGCTTTGTCTGGCGGGCGCTAAAGGCGAGCTGGCAGGCAAGCAGTGTGAATGGGACAGCCGCGCGGCGGTGGGCGTGGTCATGGCGGCGGGCGGTTATCCCGGCAGCTATCGTAAAGGCGATGTGATTCACGGCTTGGCCGATGCCGAACAGGCCCAGTGCAAGGTGTTCCACGCGGGCACTGCCCTGACCGATGAAGGCGAGATCGCCACGGCCGGGGGGCGCGTACTGTGTGTCACGGCGCTGGGCGACAGCGTGTCGGCTGCTCAGCAGCAGGCCTATCAGGGTGTCAAGGCCATCCAGTGGGAAGGCGCCGAGTTCCGCCGTGATATCGCCTTCCGCGCCATTGCCCGGGAAGTGAATCACTAACGACCTCTTTCGTCACCCAAGCAGGAGAGCCGTCATGGAACGCGTTGCTATCGAATTTCCCGCAGACGCGGTGATCCACCGCCATACCCTCTCGGTGCGGGTGACCGACATGAACTACGGCCGCCACCTGGGGCATGATGCCCTGGTGTCGCTGCTGCATGAAGCCAGGGCACAAGCACTGGGTAGCCTGCACTTGCCCGAGTGGGACATGGGCGGCTATCCCAGCGTCGTGGTAGACCTGGCGATACAATATCAGCAGGAAGCGCGCTTCCCGGAGGTGCTGGTCATCGAGACGGCGGTGCCTGAACCGCAGGGCAAGGCACTGACTGTCTATCAGCGTGTCTTGAAGGAAGGCAGCGAGACCGTGGTGGCCACGGCCCGAATCAACAAGCTGCTGCTGGATCTGGGGGCGGGCAAGCCGGTGCCCATTCCTGACGCGGTGAAGCAGACACTCGCCGAGGCAAGGGGTAGCTGATGTCCCGAGAGTATCCCATCATTGCCATCACCGGCTCCTCTGGGGCTGGCACCACCACGGTGCGCCGTAGCTTCGAACGGATGTTTCTAAGAGAAGACGTTCACGCGGCCATGGTGGATGGTGATGCCTTCCATCGCTATACCCGCGATGACCTCAAGCGCATCTTCCGCGAAGAGCCCGAGCGCAAGGATGAGCTTTCTCACTTTGCCGTCGAGGCCAACTTGCTGGATCGTCTGGAAAGCCTGTTCGTCGAGTACGGTGAACACGGCACTGGCACCTATCGGCACTACATCCATGCAGAGGACAAGCAGAAGATCGAAGCCGGTTACCGAGTGGGCACCTTTACCGAATGGCAGGCACTGCCCTGTGGTACCGACCTGCTGTTTTATGAAGGGCTGCACGGCGGGTTGGTGACTCAGGAGTATGACATAGCTCGGCACGTGGATTTGCTGGTGGGCGTTGCGCCGACCATGAACCTGGAGTGGATTCAGAAGATCGATCGTGACACCAAGCTGCGTGGCTACTCACAGGAAGCGGTCATCGACACCATTCTGGGACGCATGGACGATTACGTGCGCTATATCCAGCCGCAGTTTTCGCGTACCCATATCAACTTTCAGCGCGTGCCTACCGTCGACACCTCCAACCCCTTCGAGGTGCAGGATATCCCGACCGATGCCGAGTCTTTCGTGGTGATTCGCTTTCGCGACCCCTCGACCGTGGATTTCCCCTGGCTGCTGGCCATGATCAAGGATGCGTTCATGACGCGGCCCCACACGCTGGTGGTGCCCGGTGCACGCATGTCGTTGGCGGTGGAGTTGATCCTCGCCCCGTTGGTTCGCCACCTGCTGGCTCAGCGCCGTTTCCGATAGGCGCGTTTAGCTGGCTCTTTTGACAATAACGCGCCATACCAAGGAGGCTGCGATGGAGTGCCTGTTTTGTAAAATCATCAACCGCGAGATTCCTGCGGATATCGTCTTCGAAGACGAGCATGTGCTTGCCTTTAACGATATTAGCCCTCAGGCGCCTACGCATCAGCTGATCATCCCTAAAAAGCACATCGCCACGCTCAATGACATTGCGCCTGACGACCTGCCGGTGATCGGCCGCTTGCAATATACCGCTGCCCAGTTGGCCAAACAGCAGGGATTTGCCGAAGACGGCTATCGGGTGGTCATGAACTGTAACGAAATGGGCGGGCAGACGGTCTACCACATCCATATGCACCTGATGGGCGGGCGCCAGTTCACTTGGCCTGCAGGCTAAGTCTAACGCGGGAGGCTCGCTTTGGCGGGCGAAGGGCGCCGTCAAGTGCCTTGGCAAAGTCAGCCATCGCGAGCTAAAGCTCCCTCCCACACCCACCATGCCAGGCACTAGTGGGAGGCCGCTTTGGCGGGCGAAGGGCGCCGTCAGGCGCCCTGGCAAAGTCAGCCATCGCGAGCTAAAGCTTCCTCCCACACCCGCCCTGCCAGGCACTGGGGGGAGGTCGCTTTAGCAGGCGAAAGGCGCCCGCGGTCAAGCGTCGATACGCTTGTACTTCATGCGCTTCGGCGTGTCGTTGCCGACTCGTTTCTTGTGATCTTCTTCGTATTCCGTGTAATTGCCATCGAAGAACACCACTTCCGAGTCGCCCTCGAAGGCCAGGATGTGCGTGGCGATACGATCCAGGAACCAACGGTCGTGGGAGATCACCATGGCGCAGCCGGGGAAGGCCAGTAGGGCTTCTTCCAGGGCGCGCAGTGTCTCGATGTCCAGGTCGTTGGAGGGTTCGTCCAGCAGCAATACGTTGGCACCCTGCTTGAGGGTTTGCGCCAGCTGCAGGCGCCCGCGCTCACCGCCCGACAGCTCATCCAGGCGCTTCTGCTGGTCGTTGCCCTTGAAGTTGAAGCGACCCACGTAGGCACGCGAAGAGACTTCGTAGCCGTTGATGTTGAGAATGTCCTGGCCGTCGGATACCGCTTCCCAGACCGTCTGCTTGTCGTCCAGCGCGTCGCGCAACTGCTCGACGTAGGCGATATCCACGGTTTCACCGATTACCACGTCGCCCGCATCTGGCTGCTCCTTGCCGGTGACCAGCTTGAACAGCGTCGATTTACCCGCGCCGTTACCGCCGACGATGCCGACAATGGCCCCCTGGGGAATGGTAAAGGAGAGGTCCTGGTAGAGCAGCTTGTCATCGAAACGCTTGGTGACGTTGTGGAATTCGATGACCTTGTCACCCAGGCGCGGGCCAGGCGGAATGTAGATTTCGTTGGTTTCGTTGCGCTTCTGGTAGTCGCCGGACTGCATCTCTTCAAAGCGATTGAGACGCGCCTTGCTTTTTGCCTGGCGGCCTTTGGCGTTGCTGCGTACCCACTCCAGCTCCTGCTTGATGGCCTTCTGGCGCGAGGCTTCCTGCTTGGCTTCCTGGGTCAGGCGCTGCTCTTTCTGCTCCAGCCACTGAGAGTAGTTGCCTTCGAAGGGGATGCCCTGGCCACGATCCAGCTCGAGAATCCAGCCCGCCACGTTGTCCAGGAAATAGCGGTCGTGAGTGATCGCCACGACGGTGCCGTTGTAGTCGTGCAGGAAGCGCTCCAGCCAGGCCACCGATTCCGCATCCAGGTGGTTGGTAGGCTCGTCCAGTAGCAGCATGTCCGGGCTGGACAGCAGCAGGCGACAGAGGGCAACACGGCGGCGCTCACCTCCGGAAAGGTTGCCTACCTTGGCGTCCCAGGGCGGCAGACGCAGCGCTTCGGCGGCCACTTCCAGCTTACGCTCGATGTTATGGGCGTCGGCGGCTTCGATGATGTTTTCGAGACGCGCCTGTTCGCTGGCGAGGGCATCGAAGTCTGCATCCGGTTCTGCGTAAGCGGCGTACACGGCATCCAGTTTCTGCTGAGCTTCCTTGAGGGCACCCAGCGCTTCCTCGACGGTATCTCGGACGTTTTTCTCGTCGTCCAACTGCGGCTCTTGGGGCAAGTAGCCCACGTTGATGCCGGGCATCGGACGAGCTTCACCTTCAAACTCTTTATCGACACCGGCCATGATGCGCAGCAGCGTGGATTTACCAGCGCCGTTCAAGCCCAGTACGCCAATCTTGGCCCCCGGGAAAAACGACAGCGAGATATCCTTGAGAATTTGCTTCTTGGGAGGCACGACTTTGCCAACCCGATTCATGGTGAATACGTATTGCGCCATGGAAATCCGTTAGGTTGTGGTAAAAGCGGGGCCAGCGGTGCTGGCTTGGTGTACAGATGATAGTGCCCAGCGCGGCTAAAGGCCAGCCGCACGGTACTGAGTCAGGTGAGCAGGATGAAACGAAAAAACGTACGGAAATGAAAAGTTCTACGCAGACTGGTTTGAATCTATTGGCCCCCCACAGGCAGGTTGGGGTGGCTACTCAGGCTATCCTGAACTCACAGGCCCCACCCCAGCCACTTTGCTGTTGTGGGAGGGGGCTTTAGCTCGCGACGATTCAGGTACCAGTGCCTGCCCAGACAGTCGCCCAATGAAATTGGCCTCCCACAGGCTGGCCTGGAGGCACTCACTGCTGCGGGAGGGGGTTGTTGTGGGAGGGAGCTTTAGCTCGCGACGATTCAGGCACCGGTGCCTGCCCAGGCCGTCGCCCAATGAATTGGCCTCCCACAAGCAGGTTTGGGTGGCTACCCAGGCTATCCTGAATCCATTACGCGCTGAATTAAATGAAAAGGGGCAATCCAATGATTGCCCCCTGTTCGAACGACAGAGCATCTACCCGTAAGGCGCTACTCTTCTTCGTCCCAGTCGTCTTTGATGGCACGCTGCAGGCGTCGCTCTTCTAGCCATGCTTCCACCTGGCGCCGTGCGCGCAGGGTGTCGGCCTTGCTGGGTTTGCTCTTGGCGTATTGATCGTCGTTGACCGCGTCCAGGTTGTCGAAGTCGTCGGCGTCCAGCCCGTCGCTGGTGTAGGTCTCACGATTCAAGGGGTCACGGCTCATGGTATGCCCTCCAACCCAGGCCGGCGCACCGGCATCACAACGGCTCCCTTCCGCAGGGAGCACCTAACGCTAAACAAGCGCCTAGGCGCTATATAACGCCAGTTGGGATGAAGTTCAAGCACAAACTTGCCTTGGCCGCCATTAAATCCCCCAGAGCTACCAAAATCCCCAGAGCTACCAAAATCCCCAGAGCTACCAACAGCAGCATGGCCACAAACGCTATTCGGCCAGCGCCTGCTGCTTTTTCAACGCTGCCAAAGCCAGCTGGGCTTCGACCCGTTCGGTGACGTCTTTCTGCACGCCGATGAAGTACATCAGGTTATCGGCTTCATCATAAACCGGCGTAATCGATAGCTCGTTCCAGAACATCGTGCCGTCTTTACGATAGTTGCGCAGCACTTCGCGAGAGGGGCGGCCATCCTGTAGGGCATCACGAATCGACGCGAGGGCATCCTGATCGCGGTCTTCGTTCTGCAGAAAACGACAATCTCGATACAGGATTTCGTCTGCGCTGTAGCCGGTCAGTCGTTCGAAGCCTTTGTTGACATAAATCAGAATGTTTTCGTCACCTTCCTGCTCTGCAACGACAATGCCATCTTCAGAAGCATCAACAATGCGTTCGAGTAACTCCGGGCTGATCAAGGGAGATCGTTTCATCAATGGATTCCTGTTGCTTCTCGTCATTCTAGCCGTGTCGCTGTTCGTCAGCGCGAGGCGCGTATAGGCAGGGTAGGCGATGCCACTTACCACTGATTACCGCTAGGATAGCAAAAAAACCACGTTACGCCGTGATTCCCGCCCATCATGGCGAGCGTTGCACGGGTTTGCAATCCTTGAAGATCACTCTGCTTCTGGAAGACGCTGAGCGCTTACCATGGCCCCGAGTGCCGTGGCCGCTAGCACCAGCAGCAATAGGCTGCTGCCAAGCCACTGGGCCAGCCCGCCAATCAGGCCGCCCACTGCCAGCATGAGCACTCCTGTGAAAGTGTTGGACAGCGCCACATAGAGTGCTCGGTTGTCCTGACTGGCCATATCGACCAGATAGGTTTTGCGGCCCAGGCGAACCCCATGGTGAATGATCATCAGCAGGGCATAAACGCAGGCGTAGGGCAGTACGCTGCGGGTCCACTCGCCCGGTAGCCAGGCAATGCCCGCGCCTAGGCAGCAACACAGAGCGGTACCGGCGGCAGCATCACGCATGACGCGGCGGCTGGAGTGGTCCGCGCGTTTGCCCCAGATGGGGCTGGCAATCATCGCTGACAACCCGGACACCACCACCATGATGCCTAGCCCGCCCAGCTCACCGCCGCTTTGTTGTTGGCCCAGCAGCGCCAGGTAGGGCAGGGCAAGCGCACTGGAAAGCAATAAGGCCCTGGCCAGATTGAAGTGCAGAAAGGTGCGGTCCTCACGCATCAGGGTGAGACCGAGTTTGATGCTGTCCCAGGCGTTTTCACCGCCTTCTACGGCGCCTGGCACCTCCTTGATGCGCGCTGCGCTGAACGCGTTGAGCAACCATCCCGCCGCCGCGACACATAACAATAGGGCCAGCGCCACGTTACCTGGGCGGTCACCGAACCACAGCAACACACCGCCCGCCGCCAGCGTGGCGGCACCTGCTACGCTGCCACTCCAGCCCATGAGGGTCCCTCGCCTGCGCTTGGCGATGGTCTTGCCAAGGACGTCCTTGGTGGCGATCGATGAGAGCCCTCTCGCTAATGACAGTACCACCAGCACCGCCAGCACCAGAAATCCGCCCAGCGTGCCACTTCCCCAGAGCGCCAGTAGCGCGAGGAACAGTGCGGCCAAGGCTTGAAGAAGCGCTCCGGTGACCCATACCCACTTGCGCTGAGGTTTCAGGCGGATGAAGCCTGCCACGAACAGCTGAGGCAGCAGCGCGCCAGCCTCACGGATGGGGACCAGCAAGCCCACCATCCACACTGGCGCACCGATGATGCCCATCAACCAGGGCAATACCAGCCTTGCACTGGAGAGTTCATCCGCCATCTTGTTACCCAATGCCGCCCATAGATGATGGAAAAAGTTACGCGGCTGCTCCTGGCAAGCGCCCTCGGGGATGTCGGCACACATACGGCTGTCGTCATCGCCCGTCAGCCACTCATAGAGACGCGTTTGTGAAACATCTGGCTGGGCCATGGGGTTCCTTGGCAGTTGCTAATATAAGATGACAGAATGCTTGATCAATATCATAGCGTAATCGACATGATAGTTTAGCTTGTCAGGGAATTGGCCGATAAGGAGTACGCCATGCCGCAGGTCCGGATTCACTACTGCACCCAGTGTCAGTGGCTGCTGCGCAGCGGCTGGTATGCCCAAGAGTTACTGTCCACGTTTGGTGAGCAGCTCGACCAGGTCGCGCTCGTGCCTTCCCATGGGGGCCGGTTTGAAATCTGGTGTGATGACACGCTGCTTTGGGAGCGCAAACGTGACGGCGGCTTCCCGGATATCAAGACGCTCAAACAGCAGGTACGCGATCACATCGACCCTGACCGTGACCTTGGGCACATCGACCGATGAGCCAGGATAGAGCGGCTATTCTGTATGGACTGGGGGCGGTCGCCCTTTGGTCGACGGTAGCGACCGCCTTCAAGCTGGCACTCTCCTGGATGAGCCCGTTAGAGCTAATGTGGCTAGCGGCGTTGGTGTCATGGCTGTTGATGGGCGCGCTGGTAGTTGCTCAAGGGCGCATGCAGCAGGCGCTCAGGTACGGCTGGCGCACGGCCTTATGGGCGGGGCTGATGAACCCCGTCGCGTATTATCTGGTGTTGTTTGCAGCCTACGACCGCCTGCCAGGCCAGGAGGCCATGGCCCTGAACTACACCTGGGCATTGGCCATGGCGTTTCTGGCGGTGCCTCTGCTGGGTCACCCGTTGACGCGAAGAGACATGGTGGCCGGGCTGATCGCCTATGCCGGGGTGTGGGTCATTGCGACGCGTGGACAGGTTTTCAACGTCGCCTTCGAGGATGGTTTAGGCGTTGCGCTGGCGCTTGCCTCAACGTTGTTGTGGGCACTCTACTGGCTACTGAATGCGCGAGATGCCCGGCCGGCGTTAGTGGGGCAGTGGCAAAACTTCAGTGTTGGGTTACCTGTTTTAACAGTTTTGTTACTTTTCGGGCCGGGGTTTCAGTGGCATGGTATGACCGCGCTGGCATCCGGCGTGTACGTGGGATTGTTCGAGATGGGCATTGCCTTCGTGCTCTGGCAGTTGGCGATCCACAAGGTTTCCCGGACTGCCAAGGTGTCTACACTGATCTTTCTCTCCCCGCCGGTCTCTCTGTTGTTGCTCTATATTGTGGTGGGCGAGCCATTACTGAGCTCGACGTTGACTGGTCTATTGCTGATCCTGGTGGGGCTGGCGCTTCAGCAGTGGCCGCGTAAGGAGTTACCTGCCTCTGGTTGAGTGTTTTTTCAGCGTCTTATTGTAAATTTTTGTGACTTTTGTTTTTATGGCTTGCGACTGGCGCTCAGACGTTTAATTTAAGCTAATATCAATTTGCTAAGGTTTTCTTGCTAGACAATACTTAGCCAATTGAGCGGAGCGCGGCAAAAATAAAACGCGATAGATGAGTCAGTGTCGGCGGGTAAGCAGCCAAGGGGGTGACAATGCAAAGTGTCCGCGTTGTTGCAAAGGAAAGGCTACTTGCTCATCTGCAGCGAGAAACGTTCATAAGGGATCCATGGCCATGAAGAACAACGCGACAACACCCACTTTTCTACAACGCGGCTTGCTCCCCGCAGCCGTGGCAACGCTCAGTTGCCTGCCGCTGACTGCGCTGGCTCAAAACCTGCCTTCCACGCTGTACGCGCCGGGCTCGACAGATGTGGTTAGTACCATTCAGCAAACCATCGTCAGCAATCCTCAGGTTAATGCCGCTTGGGCCAACTTTAGTGCAGCGGGTAGCGATGTGCGCGTGGCCAAGGGCAACTACCTGCCTTCCATCGATGTCTCGGCAGGCGTTGGACGCAGGGACCAACAGAACGATGGCCGGGGCAGCTATAACAGTGATTTTGCCGAGCTGACGCTGACCCAGATGGTCTTCGATGGTTTCGCGACGCGCAGTGAAGTGGAGCGTTTGGATCGTACGCGCTTGATTGCCTATTTCGAGCTGCTGGGGGCCAGTGAAAATATTGCCCTGGAAACCTTCCAAGCGTATCTGGATGTCATGCGTTTCCGTGAAATGGTGCGTTTGGCGCAAGATAACTACCGCGAACATCGCCGCGTGTTTTCGCAGATCGAAGAGCGCGCCCTTTCGGGTGCGGGCAGAGGGGTAGACCTGGCGCAAATCAGTGGTCGTCTGGCGCTCGCCGAGTCCAACCTGATGACCGAAGCCTCCAACCTGCATGACGTGACGGCGCGTTATCAGCGCCTGGTCGGCCAGCTGCCGCCTCAGAACATGACGCCTGCGCCCTCACTGGCGGCTGATTTACCCACGGATGTGAGCCAGGCCATTCAGATGGCGTTCCAGGGGAATCCTGAATTCCACGCTGCCATCGAGAATATTGCTGCCCAGCGGGCCGTGCAGAGCGCTGAGCGTGCTGCGTTTATGCCGCGTCTGGATATCCAGGGGCGTACCGGCACCAATAATCAAGACGACGCCATTTCAGGACGTCGCGACGAGCACAGCATCCAGCTGGTCGCGAGCATGAACCTTTACCGCGGTGGTGCTGACAGTGCTGCCTTCGAGGCGGCCACTACCCGTATCGAGCAGGCGGTCAATCAGCGAGAAGTGGCTTGTACCAACGTACGTCAGACCACACAAATTGCTTACAACGATACCCAGCGCATTGGCGAGCAGCTGCGCTATTTGAATGACCATCGCCAGTCCATCGACCGGGTCCGCGGTGCTTATCAACAGCAGTTCGATATCGGTCAGCGCACCCTGCTGGACGTGCTGGACAGCGAAAACGAGTTCTTCGAGGCCAGCCGTGCCTATGCCAACGCAGAGTTTGATCTGACGCTGGCCCAGGCCCGCACCTTGGCCGCCATGGGCCAACTAATGCAAACCCTGGACGTCGTCCGTGACGACATCCCCAGCCTGGCAGAGCTGGGCTACGAAGGCATGGCGCAGAATCCCGAAATGGCGTGTGGTACGGAAGGGCCGCGCGGGTTTACGCTGGAAGACTTCACTCGAGGTATCAGTGCCCAGTTCAGTCACGAGTTAACTAGCCAGTCACCGGTGTACGCGTCAGCAGCCACCTATGTGATGATGCCTGACGTCTAAGCAGTGCCGCTACGGCTGACGGTGTTCCATGGTTTTGAAAACGCCGTCAGTCTAGCTATCCATTATTATCCGGCTCACAAAAGCCCACCGCTGGCGGTCACTTTTTAGTCGTCAGGCATGTATAGTTAAGCGCTTCCCTGAGGATACGAGGTCTGTGTGACACAAACGAAGGTAACGACGACGGACGCAGTAAACTCACTGTCCGGGGAACAGCCAAATGGCGATGAATTGCTGGAGTGCCTCAAGGCAATTGCCTCGTTTCATCAGCATGAAGTCTCTGCAGAAGCATTGCGAGCGGGGTTGCCGCTGGAAGACGGCAAGCTAACGCCTTCTGTGTTTGGCCGGGCAGCCTCCAGAGCTGGGCTGACTGCGCGTATCGTCAAAAGCCCACTCTCAGGGCTCAATCCAGCACTGCTACCTGCTGTGCTGCTACTCGAACCTGGCCGGGCCTGTGTGCTGTTGGCCATTGATCTCAAACAGCAAAAAGCCCGTGTGCTGTTTCCTGAACTGACGGAATCCGAAGTCGAAATCCCTTTAGCGGAGCTCCATGCGGGCTATAGCGGCGATGCTATTTACGTTCGCCCGAAGTTTCTGACGGACAATGCTTCCGAACCAGGCGTCAATAGTAAGAAGCGCCGGGATCAGCACTGGTTCTGGGGCGTAATTCGCGAGAATCGGCGGTTATATCGAGACATCGTGCTGGGGTCGGTGGCCATCAACTTGTTTGCCATCGCCATGCCGCTTTTCGTGCTCAACGTTTACGACCGCGTCGTACCCAATCAGGCGACTGAGACGTTGTGGGTGCTGGCTATCGGTATTTTTATCGTGTTGTGTTTCGATTTGGCGCTGCGACTGATGCGCAGCAGCTTTGTGGATCTTGCTGCCAGCCGCGCGGATGTCAAACTCTCTTCATCGCTCATGGCAAAAGCACTGGGTGTCCGGTTGGAAGAGCGGCCGGCATCGACCGGCGCGTTCACAGCCACCATGCAGTCGTTCGAATCGGTTCGTAATTTTATTGGTTCGGCGACGATTCTGGGGATTGTCGATCTTCCCTTCGTGCTGATGTTTGCGGCCATTATTGCACTGATCAATCCCTGGTTAGTACTGCCGGTATTGATCGGAGCCGTGTTTGTACTGCTATATGCATTGGCCGCGCAAGGCAAGTTGCACGAACTTTCGCAAACCGCTTGGGAGGTCGGTGCTCAACGCAACTCCTTGTTGGTCGAGTCGGTTTCTCAATTGGAAAACGTCAAGGCCCTACGGGCCGAGAGCCGCATTCAACGCCAATGGGAAAAAGCCACAGCGTTTTTGGCTAAAATCGGTAGCCAGCTGAAAATGGTCAGTACGTCGGTATCCAGCGTGGCGCTATGGGCTCAGCATAGCGTCGCGGTCTGCGTGATCATTATCGGTGTCTACCAGATTATCGAAGGTAATCTCACCCAAGGGGGGCTAATCGCGGCCTACATGCTGTCTTCCCGTGCCATGTCGCCCATCAGCCAAACGGCAGCACTACTGGCGCAGTACCATCAGTCTGCTACTACCTTGGAAACGCTCAACACCGTAATGGATAAGAAAAGCGAGCGTCATGAGGGTAAGTCCTACGTCGAAAAACCCAGCTTCGAAGGTAATATCCGTCTCGAGAAAGTCACCCTGCGCTACCCAGAGGAAGAACGCGATGCTCTGCGTGAGGTCTCGATCCACATCAAGGCAGGAGAGAAAGTCGCCCTGCTGGGTCGTATTGGCTGTGGCAAGTCATCTCTCAATAAGCTGATCATGGGGTTCTACCAGCCAACGGCAGGTGCCGTGCTGGTCGACAACGTCGATATCCGCCAGTTGGATCCGCTGCATCTGCGGCGCCATATTGGCTATGTGCCGCAGGATGTCAGTCTGTTCTCGGGTTCCTTGCGCGAGAACATCGTGGCCGGGGGGGGAAATGACCGCGTCGATGACGAAGCGTTGCTCAGAGTGCTAAAGCTGGCTGGCTTGGAGGCGCTGGTAAATGGCCACCCTCACGGTGTGGATTTGCAGGTGGGCGAGCGCGGTCAGGCATTGTCTGGCGGGCAAAAGCAGGCAGTGGCCATTGCCCGAGCCTTGGTGCAGGACCCGCCCATCTTGTTGTTGGATGAGCCGACCAGCTCCATGGACAACGCCAGTGAAGAAGCCTTCAAGGCCAACCTGACCCGCATATCGGCAGGCAAGACCATTCTTGTGGTGACCCACCGCACATCGCTGCTGTCGCTGGTCGATCGCATCATCGTCATGGATGCGGGCAAAGTGGTGGCCGATGGCCCCCGCGATACCGTGGTGGAAGCGCTGCGTAAAGGGCAAATCGGGAGGGCTTCCTGATGACACGCAAGCCTTCCGTGACACCAGAGCAAAAAGGCTTCGATGCGATTGGCCGTTTTTCCGAAAAGGGTCAAAAACCGTTCCGACCTTTCATGGATCGACTGTTCGCCAAACGGGTCACCTCTGCGCACCTGAATCGGGATTGGGCAAGCGACACCGACTGGGCGCGCATGCAGCAAGAGCCTATCCGTGCGCGCCTGTTTCTCTATACGGTACTGCTGACCATCGTAGCCCTGCTGACATGGTCCTATTTCGCCGCCATCGATGAAGTGACCCGAGGCACGGGCCGCGTGATCCCCGCCAGCCAGCTCCAGCGTATCCAATCCTTCGATGGCGGCGTGGTCAATCAGATCATGATTCGCGAGGGGCAGCTGGTCAGCGCGGGAGATGTGCTGATGCAGATCGACCCGACTCGCTTCGTCTCGGATTTCAGGGAAAACCGCGCCCAGCGCTTTGCGCTGGAGGCACGTGCCGAGCGGTTAAGGGCGCTGGCCACCAATTCACCCTTCGAACCCTCCGATGAGCTGCGCGAAGAAGTGCCGCATATCGTCATGCAAGAGCGCGAGGTGTACGAGAGTCGTCGCGAAGAGCTGCGCGAGCAGGAAAACGTACTCAATGACCGTATCCGTCAGCGTCGAGAAGAGCTACGTGAAGCACAGGCACGGCGCGACACGGCTCAGCGTGAAGCGAACATGGCTAGCCAGGAACTGAACCTGACGCGCCCCTTGCTGGCATCCGGTGCGGTGTCGGAAGTGGAAGTGCTGCGTTTGCAGCGGGAAGTATCGCGTGCCACGGGTGAGCGCAACCAGGCAGATGCCTCGGTGTCACGTTTGCAAGCTGCCGTGGAAGAAGCCGAAACCCAGTTGAGGGAGCTGGGGGCCGAGCGTCGCAGCGAGTGGCGTAATGATTTGGCCCAGGCGCTGGGTGATTTGAATGCCCTGCAGCAGTCAGGCACTGGCTTGCAGGATCGCGTCCGGTTGACGGAGATCCGGTCACCAGTAGACGGCATCGTACAGCGTATCCACATCAATACGATCGGTGGTGTCGCTCAGCCGGGCCAGGAAGTCGTGGAAATCGTGCCGACCGATGATCAACTTCTGGTGGAGGCACGCATCGCCCCGCAGGATATCGCCTTCCTGCACCCGGGCCAGCCAGCCACCATCAAGCTCACCGCCTACGACTACGCGATTTATGGTGGGTTGCAGGCCGAACTCGAGCATATCAGCGCCGACACTATTACCGATGATGATGGCAATACCTTCTATCTGGTTCGCGTGCGCAGCCAAGAGAATGAAAACGTAGCCGACCGGCTACAGGTCATACCGGGGATGACCGCACAAGTGGATATCGTCACCGGTAAGCGAACCGTCATGCAGTTCATGCTGAAACCTGTTTTGAGAGCGTGGCGAGATTCCATGGGAGAGCGCTGATGAAACACTGGTTTATAACAACAGACGGGAGTTTGAAGGCGCGCTGGAAAAAAGCGTTTCAGGATGTGGGAGCCCTGACGCCTGACACCTTGGGCCAGCGCGTAGCGCCCAATGATCTTGTATGGCTTTCCACTACCGTGGATAGCTGGCCACTCATGGTTCCTGCCCTGATAGAGCAGGGGGCCATCGTGGTGGTGCTGAGCTATACCCCCGACGACCGTGAGGCGCTAAGGGCATTGGATCTGGGCGCCAGGGGCTATGTGCATACCCTGGCGGCGGCTGATGTGCTGAACCAGGTGGCTCTGGTCGTGACCCATCAAGGTGTGTGGGTTGGGCAAGAGTTATTGGCGAAAGTCCTCGGTGGTACGTTCAAGGCTCTCCAGCAGCGCGTTGACCATGACCGTTATCAACACAGCGACTACCTGCAGCTGCTCACCGAGCGAGAGCGTGGCGTTGCGTTGGCCGTGGCGCGTGGCGCCACGAACAAAGAGGTGGCCCGCCAGTTGGAGATCACTGAACGCACGGTCAAAGCGCATCTGAGCGCTATTTTTCGAAAGCTGTCAGTACGAGATCGGCTGCAGCTGATTCTCAAGTTGGCGCCGGTGGCGGAGCATGCCCCTGACAACGTTGAGTGACCCGCTGTGGCTGCGTTTTTGGGGGCCACATCGTTGCACACCAAAGCGTCCGCTGCCAGTACCTCACCTCGTTCATCACTTATACCCTCACTACTTATGCGAGCCATGACATGTCGGATCACGCCGTTCAGGAAGCACACGTTGCCCGTGAGGCTATCCACTCAGCCTTGCATGCTGCGGGTTCTGACGTGTTGTCACAATGGCAGCGTCAGCATGCCAGCGTAGCTCCTTTCGACTCACTGTTACTGGTCTCGGTAAGCGACGGCTATGCGCGGGCTCAGGTCACGACGCTGACGGTCGATGTCAGCGCACTGCGGGCGGGCCAGTGGGAAGTACTGGTGCCTGCGCTTGAACAAGCGATTACCCGACTGCAGCGCAAATTCGGGCATCCGCTGGTGGGGTGTCGCATCGAGTGGCCTTTCGCCGTGCGTGAAGGCCGTTGGGGGGCCTTCAAGCAGGAACTCATGCGCTATAAGCGTAGCTACTTTCGCAGTGGTTTGGCGTTTGAAGGCAAGCGCGAAGCCAGGCTGCTGCTCAGTGAAATGGAGCTGAATGCCAACGCCTGCCTGTATGGCGGGCACCAGGTGGGCCATGCGCAAATTAACCAAGCCCACCTGGAGCGCTACCTCAAGGCCCGCCACGGCTCTAGCCAGATGCCAAGCTTTGCCGACGAGATGCCCATGTGGAGTTTTGCTACGGCTGGCGTCTTTTTGGCGCTTGGCGGTGAACAGCCGAGCCATCATCTTCTGAGCACGCAGCCCCGCTGCTGGGGGCGTCGTGAAACTCCGCCGTTGACGCCTGCCTCCACCGCTGAACTGATAGCCCGCTCGACGCGCTTTCTGGGTAGGCAGGTACAGGCGAATGGCCGCTATGTGTATGGTTATTTTCCCTGTTTCAATCGTGACATTGGCACCTATAACATCCTCCGCCATGCCAGCAGTACTTATGCGCTGCTGGAAGGTTATGAAAGCTGCCTTACTCAACGGCTTCTTGACGATGAACAGCTCCGCCAGCTGCATGGCCAGATAGACCGCGCGTTGGAGAGCTTGCGCGATCGGGACATCATCGAGCGTGATGGCGCGGCCTATGTGGTCGACACGGGAAACATCATCAAACTAGGGGCTAATGCAGTGGCTATCCTGGCCCTGGTCAAGTATCAGCAGGTGATGGACGATGACCGCTATGCTGCGTTGGCCGACGCGCTGGCGTTGGGGATCGTCCGCATGCAGGAGGCTGATGGCAGCTTCGTGCATGTGCTGAATGCGGCGGATTTATCGCTCAAGGAAAAGAGCCGAATCATCTACTACGATGGCGAAGCGGCCTTTGCGCTGATGCGGCTTTACGGCCAGACTCGTAACCCCCAGTGGCTTGCGTGTGTCGTCAAGGCCTTTGACTATTTTATCGACAACGGCCATGAGCAGGCCCACGATCACTGGCTGGCCTACTGTACCAATGAGCTGGTGATGTACCGCCCCGAGCGCCGCTATTTTGAATTCGCAGTGCGCAACGTAGCAGGGTACATCGACTTCATCCGTGACCGGATCACCACTTTCCCAACGCTGTTGGAACTCTCCATGGCGTTCCACAAGACACTGCTCACGCTGGAGCAGATGCCGGAGCTTGCCGATGTGCTCGATGGCCTGGACATCGATGCGTTCTATCACGCGCTGCATACCCGCGCGAACTACCTGCAAAATGGATTTTTCTGGCCGGAAGTGGCCATGTACTTCAAGGCCCCGCACACCGTGCAGGACGGTTTTTTCATTCGTCATCACAGCTTTCGCGTGCGCATCGACGATGTCGAACACTACCTTTCTGGGCTAGTGGCTTATCAGCAGTTATTACTGGCGGGGCATCAGGCAGGGAGTGCATGACGCACCTGACCGTCGCGGTGCGTAAAGGGGCGCTGATCCTGCTGGCCCTGTTGCTCGGCAGCGACCTGTGGGCGGGCGTGGCACAACAGGATGCCTCGATTGCCAGCGTTTGTCGCACCTTGTCACGTGAGCCCGCGCTGGCCCTTGTGGGGGCAGAGCACGCGCAAGTGGCCCATGAAGTGGGGGCGCATTTTTCCATGCAGGCGTCAGATCAGTACCGTGTCTCCGAGGCTGAGCGGCTTACAGACATTGCCACCCAGCTGCTGGCTGCCGACGTGCTGTTTCGTGAGGTATTGGGTCTGACGCCCCCCTTGCAAAGGCCCCGTTATCAGCAGGCCGACTTTATCATGGTGATTCTGCGTACGGAGCAGGTTCGCGGCGGCCAAGCCTATGACGAAGTAGTACGTAACCCGGCCATTCCCGAATGCCATATTCGCATGGCCCTGGGCGGACGTGTTGAGGCCGCCACTAACCTGACACCAGCCCACGAGCTTTTCCACCTTTATCAAAATGCCCACATGATGTTCAAGCAAGGGTGGGTACACGAAGGGCTGGCACGCTGGTCGGAGTCGCTGCTGAGTGGTGACGTGCAGCCCGGTCCCCCTCTGCCTACGGCTAGTAGCGACCTGGAAAGCATCATGCAGTCGAGCTATGGCGCCGTGACCCTATGGCAACGATTATTTTATCTACTCGACCCCCAAGGCCGTATCTCGCTGCCCAGCTCACTGATGTCGCTGCGCTACCACGATGGCAGCCAGGTAGTGACATTGGAGCATCTTCACGGTAGCCGCTTCGTGGCGCCCCTGTTCGAAGCCCTCCATCAGGCGAGCATTTCCCTGGCTGAACAACAGCAATGGCCCACTTACGGCTGGGCCGAAGCCGAGCAGCGCAGCTTGCAGTATAACCATGCCATTCTGGCGGCTTTATACCGGGCGATATCGGCCTACGCGCCGAAGGAGCATCAGCCTGAAGAGCTGCGTAGGTTCATGCAGCTGATCGATACCATGCTGAAAGAACGGGAGTGAAGGGCTTCATGTCGGCAACCGAAGAGCAGAGAGCTCATCGTCGCCACCTACGCGACCTGATGTGGGCCCTTTTGAGTGAGGTGGTGCGACCATTCCGCTGGCAGGTAGGCGCCATTCTCTTGAAGCAAGTAACAGCGCAGATACTGTTGCTGGCCAGCCTGTTGCTACCTTGGCAGCTGTTACAAGTCTTGATGAGCGGTCAGAGTCGTTTGACCCGCGGATTGCCTGCACAGTTTGGCGATAATGACAAGATGGCGATGCTACTGGCCTTGGCCGTTCTCTGCTTTTGCGCGTTTGCGCTAATGCAGTGGTGGGTCAAGCGCAGCATCTCACGTTTGTTCGACGCCCTTTTGCTTAGGCTCAACAAGACACGCCTGGTAGCCAATCATCGGCCTTTGGGCAGGCGCATGCTGGCCATCGTGATGGGAGCGCTCTCTTCGATGTGCATTGCCCTATTGTTTTGTTTGGTCATTGCCTTTTTGCACCCGGCGCTAGGGTTCCTGGCAGTGGTTTGTGTGGCCATCCTGGGGCTTATCGTGGCGCGTTACTACCGCTTCGAAAAAGTGCCACAGCTTCAGGAAACGCTGCAAAGCAACGTATTGTCGGTCATCAATATCAGCTTTGCGCTTGGCTTTGTCATCCTGGTCATCGACTATCTGTATGGATCGGCGCGCCCCCTGTTCACACTGTTCGTCCTGCTGATTGCGTTGCGCCAAATGATGGCCGCCAGCGTCAACGGCATGGTCAACGCTCTGGGTATCATCAAACACGTTCAGCACATCAACATGCTGTTGCTCCCTCGCGCCCGGCAGGTAGCGATTGGCGAAGCAACGGACTTCCTCAAGCGCTTCGATGCGGCACGATTGGCCCAATGGCTGCCCGGCTGGTTGGCCGAACGTCATCATCTCGCATTCGTCGATATCGTCGAGTGTCGTCTGCTGCACAGTCGTACCGTCGCCCACGTGCTGCTATGCACGCAGCAGGACAGCGCAAGCCCCTCCTACTGGCTGTTGAAATGTTACGTGCCTTCGCGAGAGAACGAAGCGCACCACGAAATTGCGCTGCTCGAAGAGCGCAGTGCGGCGGCGGGAGCAATGCCGTCTGAAGTACCCAAACTGATCGGTCATGGCGACTTGCTTTGGTGCCATTACGTCGCTTTAGACATCGGCAGCCTGCGCCCGCAATGGCTCAACTCGGAAGAACGCAAACCCTGGCTGGCGGCGCTTCGCCAAACGTTACTGCAGACGCCACTGTCACTGAGCCTGATAGCACAGTACCGAGCTACCTTTGCCACGTTGCCAGAACGCATGAGAAGCATTGATACGAACCGCTTTGATTATTTGACGCAGGAAGATCGGCAAGGCTTTCAGATCACGCGATTCCAGGAAAGCTGGCCACAGATGATCGCGCTAGTCGAGAAGGTGCCAGCTGGCCTCACGCTTCAGAACCCCGCCACTGCACGCCTCGCATTGATAAACCAACAACCTCTATTACTCGACTGGCAAGGCTGGAGCCATGATACCCTGGGCGCCCATTGGCCCCTCTCGGCCAAACTCAATGGGGAAGTACTTGCACTGCTGTCGGCAAACTGGCCGCAGCTCACCCAAAGCCCCGAATGGGAAGCGCTGCACTCCCCGGAAGAGGCCACGCTCCACATCGCGCTGGCCGCGCGAGCCCATGAGTTTTGCCACCGCTGCCGCTTCGATAATGACGCTGGCGCTCTCAATATGATGGCGGGTCTGTTAAAGGCTCATGAATCCCTGCGCGCAGACCCGTAACCTCCGTTTCTCGTTTGCTTGACACGCAAATACTGCCCATTCATTGCGTATTGGCCACCGGTACAATAGGCAACCCCGTTGGCCAGCGCTACCTTGTTTACAATGCCGCCAATAGGCTTTTCTGCGTCTGCAGTCAGTCAGCCTCGGCAACCCCTTAATCGAGCGGTGGGTGGAGAACAAGACATGGCAACGGTGATAGCGATTTCAGGTCAAGCATGGGCACGCGACGAAGATGGCAACCTGCGTGAACTGCGCATCGGTGACGTCATTCAGGAGGGGGAAACACTCATTACCTCCGCCGATGGTCGCGTCGAGCTGGACTTTGCCGACGGCACCGGCGCCAACGTGGTAGAGGGCGGCCAGGAAGTCGCCGTTACCCCTGAGCTGAACACAGACGCCATTGTCGCCACCGATGCCAGCGCCCAGGACGACGACCTGGAAGCCCTGCTCGCCGCCCTCGAAGATGAAGACGGTGACCTGCTCGATCTCCTTGATGCCACTGCTGCCGGCGCTGGCGCAGGTGGCGGCGGTGGCGGCGGCAGCAGTTTCGTACGCGTTGCCCGTATCGCCGAAGAAACCGACCCACAAAGCTTCAACACCGACGGCGGCCTGGAAGGTGCCGAATTCGTAGAGTTTGACGGAGGTGCTGCCGCTACCGCTACTGCTGACGATACAGATGCCGACGCGGATGCAGATGCGGATGCCGACGCCGACGCCGACGCCGACGCCGACGCCGACGCCGACGCCGATGTAGATGCAGATGCAGATGCAGATGCCGACGCGGATGCAGATGCCGATGCAGATGCCGATGCGGATGCAGACGCCGATGCTGATGCAGATGCCGATGCAGACGCGGACGCCGACGCGGATGCAGATGCCGACGCCGATGCAGATGCCGATGCCGATGCAGATGCAGACGCGGACGCCGATGCAGACGCCGATGCAGATGCAGATGCAGATGCAGATGCAGATGCCGATGCCGATGCCGACGCCGATGCTGACGCTGATGCCGACGCAGATGCGGATGCCGATGCCGATGCTGACGCAGATGCTGATGCCGATGCCGATGCCGATGCCGACGCTGACGCGGATGCAGATGCCGACGCGGATGCGGATGCGGATGCCGATGCCGACGCAGATGCGGATGCTGACGCAGATGCTGACGCAGATGCCGACGCAGATGCCGACGCGGATGCTGACGCCGATGCTGACGCCGATGCTGATGCCGATGCAGACGCCGATGCAGACGCCGATGCGGACGCCGACGCAGATGCAGATGCGGATGCCGATGCAGATGCAGATGCCGATGCCGACGCGGATGCGGATGCGGATGCCGACGCTGATGCCGACGCTGATGCGGATGCCGATGCAGATGCCGACGCCGATGCGGATGCAGATGCTGACGCCGACGCTGATTCCGATGCCGATTCAGACGCCGATTCAGACGCCGATTCAGACGCCGATGCCGATGCCGATGCCGATGCAGATGCTGATGCGGATGCAGACGCCGATGCGGATGCCGACGCTGATGCCGATTCTGATGCAGACGCGGATGCCGATGCAGATGCCGATGCAGATGCGGATGCAGACGCCGATGCGGATGCCGACGCTGATGCCGATGCTGATGCAGAGGCTGACGCCGATGCAGACGCAGACGCAGACGCAGATGCAGACGCCGATGCCGATTCTGATGCGGACGCTGACGCTGACGCTGACGCGGATTCAGATGCCGACGCAGATGCTGACGCTGACGCCGATGCGGATGCCGACGCTGATGCCGATTCTGATGCTGACGCCGATGCGGATGCCGACGCTGATGCCGATTCTGATGCTGACGCTGACGCGGATTCAGATGCCGACGCCGACGCGGATGCGGATTCAGATGCGGATGCGGACGCCGATGCAGATTCCGACGCAGATGCTGATGCTGATGCTGATGCGGATTCCGATGCAGATGCGGATGCCGACGCCGATGCCGACGCCGACGTAGATATTGACTCTGATATTACTGTCAGCGTCACCGTGGATAACGGCGACGCGACCCTGGACATCAGCGGCACCAGCGCCGACGTTGCCGAAGGCAGCGTGGTGGCGATCACCATCACCGACCAGAACGGCGCGACCGTGACCACCACGGCCACCGTGGGCGCCGATGGCACCTACCTGGTTGAAAACGTCGATGTGAGCGGCCTGACGGACGGCCCGCTGACCATCGATGCGAGCACCACCGACAACAACGGCAACCCCGTTGAGGCCGACACCAGTGCGGTACTGGATGCGGTTGATGCCGATCTGACCGTGGTGGCGACCGTGGATAACGGCGACGCGACCCTGGACATCAGCGGCACCAGCGCCGACGTTGCCGAAGGCAGCGTGGTGGCGATCACCATCACCGACCAGAACGGCAACACCGTGACGGCGACGGCAGTAGTTAACGTGCATGGTGACTACAGTGTTGCAAATGTTGATGTCAGTGATTTAGAGGATGGTGAGCTAACCGTTACAGCCGCCGCTACGGACAACAACGGCAACCCTGTTAATGCCACTACCAACGTTGATCTCGACTTAACGCCACCGCTCCTTGCGTTCGACGATTTGCCAACGAATATTAATAACACCATGCCTGATATTACCGGTACGTCCGATGAAATCGGCGCGACCGTGACCGTGGTGGTGAAGGATGCAAACGGTGTAGAGCAGACGGTAACAGGAGTGGTACAAGAGGATGGCTCTTGGGCAGTAGAGCTGGTGCGTCCATTGGCGGTTGGTAATTATACTGCTGAGGCTTCTGTTAGTGATGCTGTGGGCAACGAAGCCACTGCGGAGGCTGATGCGCCTGGCCTCATTCTGCCATCGGTCTCCATTACCGACTTTGCGCTGCGGGAAGAGGTAGGTGTGGAAGTCACCGAGCTGATTTGGGAGGGAGGGCTTTCCAATAGTCAGTTTGGTGTTACGTCCACTGTGAATAACACTACGTTCGGGCCCGGTGCTAACCTGAGCTCAAATCAAATTTCGCATACGCAGGATCTTACGATCACCAGTGTCGAAGGGAGTAACAGCACTGCACTCATGGCAGTGGGTGATGTTTATTCAGTATCTTATACACAAGTGTCGTACGTACAAAGATGGTGGGGTTGGGAGGAGGTGCGCACCAACATCACCACCGAAATGACCGTCATACGTTCTGACTACTTCTCAGTCACGGGTGAGCCGAAGGATATCTTGATTCTTCAAGGAACTGTGGATGGCCAGCAAGTGTTTCTCGTCATTGACTCGGATGGTGTAATTCCAAACAGGGTAGACTATGTGATTAATGACCAGCAGGACACGGATGTCGGCTTCCGAGAGTTCAGTGTTAACGGCACTGGTATGCCGGGCTCTAGTGTTGAAATCTTCCAGATTGATGACAATGGCGATGAGCAGACGCTTGGCACTACGACAATTGATGCTGACGGTAACTGGAGCTTTGACGTTGGCTCGCTGGTAGGCCGCACCGGGCAACTCAAGGTGAATTCAGTGGATGAGTTTGGCAATGAGTCCACAGATATCAAAGACTTTATCTTTGGAGAAACCAATATTTCCAACACGCTGGAAGGTGGTGAGGGTGACGATCTGATTGTTGGCGGTTTGCAGGATGATACTCTGAGAGGTGGTGATGGTGACGATATCCTCTATGGTGAAGGGGGTAATAACACCCTTATCGGCGGTGCAGGGAATGATATTCTGGTCGGTGGGGATGGTAATGACATCTTCCTTTGGCAGGATGGAGACCAGGGGGAGATAGGTAATCCTGCCGTCGATGTGGTCAGGAACTTTGGCAGTGGTGATAACGTGCTGGATATCGCAGACCTGCTCCAAGGAGAAGAGGATGCCGTCGATCTCAGCGCTTATATCGTAGCCGAGGAAGACGGAGCCGATACGGTGCTCTACCTCAACTCCCAAGGTGGCTTGGGCGGCAATAAGAATAATGCCGATCAAGTGATTCGTCTGGAAGGCAAGTCTTTCAGCGATTTTAGTGCCAGCGATGGTGAGGATCTGATCGCTAAGATGATTGCCAACGGTCAATTGAACATCGATCAATAATTCTCGACCCAACCCAAAGGCCGCCCACGGGCGGCCTTGTTGTATCTACAGTAAGATGACGTTTAACAACCAACCAGCGCGTTGACTGACAGGGGAAGCCGCTATGCTCTATATCAAACGTAACGCCAAGGGGGAGATCGTGACGCTTAGCAAGGAGCCTACGCCCGAGTGTAGCGAGACCATCGCGGCCAATTCGCCAGAGGTGTTTGCCTTTCTGGCCCAGCAAACGGGGCAGTCGGCGCAAATGATAGCGTCTGACCTGGCTTTCGTGAGGGTGGTAGAAGACATGCTGGAGGTGTTGCTGGAGAAGGGCGTGCTGAGCTTTACCGATTTGCCTGCTGCCGCCCAGAGCAAGGTGATGGAGCGTAAGTCGCTTCGCGCAAGGAATGACGTGAACCTGCTAGGGGATGACGATACGCCACTCTGGTAAGGACGTGCCTCAGGCACGCCCTTACCACCATGGTGGGGCCTAGCTGGCTCGAACAGCTGGGCCTGTCACGCCATCTACACCGGTGCGGAACAGGCTTTCCAGCTCCTCCGGGGCGGCCACGCCCTCGGCGATCACCTCAATGCCGAGTGAGTGGCACAGGGTGGCCATGCCGCGCACGATGGTTTGCTGCTCGTGGGAGGTATCGATACCCCGCACCAGGCTGCTGTCCAGTTTCAGGTAGCTCAACCCTACGTCGTGCAGGTCGGCCAACTTGGTGAATTCAGCACCCACGTGTTCGATGCCGAACTGGCAGCCCAGCGGGCGCAGAGCGCTGCATAGCCCGCGCAAGCTGCCAATGGCGTGTGGCGTTAGCGTAGCGGGTACCTCGAAGCAGAGCTTGCGTGCCTGGGCAGGCTGCTTCTCCAATAGCTGTCTCAGCTCATTGACGAACTCGGCGTTGGTAATCGATGCAATCGACAGGTTGATCCCGAGCGACTGCTCGCCGTGGGCCTTGAGCTTGTCAAGTGCCTTGCGCACTACTGCGATATCCAGCGCGGGCTCCATCGAAAAACGCGTGACCCAGGGAATGAAGAGCCCCGCACTTTGCCACTGGTTAGCCAGCTGTAGGCGGGCAGGGCATTCGTAGTGCAACACCTGCTGCTCGGCATCCATGACCGGGAAGTAGGCCAATTGCGGCCCCTGGGCAATGGCGTCGGTCAGGGCCGTGCGCCACTGCGTGTGGTTGCCGAACAGAGAGCCCTGTTCACGCTGCCGCACCACGATATGGGTAGCGCTGCTGGCACTTTCCGCCTCTGCCAGGGCGTCGTCCAGCGTCGCCAGCAGCGGGCCACGTTCATCATGCGGATGGTAGGCTACCACGGCGGTGGCCAGGCCCGGTGTGGCGCTATTGTGGGGCGACGTTACCTGTGCCAGCGCTTCTTCCAGGCGAGGCAGTAGTGCGTGAGGCTCCTCCTCCATGGGTAGTATCAGCAGAAAGTCACTGCCGTTGAGTCGGCCCACCAGGGGCTCTTCCGACGTGCTATCCAGCGCGGCCAACTGCTGGGTGAGCTGCTTGAGCAGGGCATCGGTGGCCTGGTGGCCAAGCTGCTCGTTCAACTGCTCCAGGGCGCGCACGCGCACCATGACCAGCAGCCCCGTGGCGCGAGCTTCTTCACTCTCCAGCAGGGCGCCCAGCTTGCCCATGATCACATCGCGGTTCAGGGCACCGGTCACGCGGTCGTGCTGCAGGTGGCGGCGCAGCTCGTCCAGCTTTTGCCCTTCGTGGCTGAGCATCTGGCGCACGTTGGCCGACAGCACGTTCATGGCCTGGGCCACTTCACGCAGCTCCAGCGTGCGGGGTTCCTTGATGGTGGTGAAGCGGCGCGCGCTGATGTCCTTGGCCTGGGCCACTACTCGTACCAGCGGGTGCTTGATGCCCCGCACCATCACCGTGGCCAGGGTCAGGCTGATCGCCCCCGCCAGCAGGAACCAGCCCGCCAGCTCCAGCATGCTGCGCCATAGCGAGGCGTAGGCAAAACTGTGCTGGCTCTCCAACTCCAGCGTGCCAAACTGTCGCCAGCCATCCTGAATGGTGGCCGTGCCCACGGGCACATCGAACTGCACCAGGCTACGAAACCAGCCGGGCACGTCACCGCTGTACTCACCGGCACGGCGCTCCACCAGCACGTCGCCTTCGGCATCACGCAGCACGATAGAACGGTAGTAACCGGTATCGAACTGCGCTGCAATCAGCAATTCGAGGATCACCAGTTCCTTGTCCAGTTGGCTCATGGAAAGCGCCAGTGCCGTGGCGTTGTCCTCGTTCTTGATGCGCACTTCCTGCTCGATGTAAGCGCGGCTGCTGTTGATGCTGATGGCCAGGCTGCCGACGAACGACAGCAGCAACAGCACGATAATGGCCAGCCAAAGCTGTTTGATCAGCGACATGGTGCCTGTTCCTCTTAGATGAATCCTTGTGATTGCATGCGCTCGATGACGCTGCGCCAGCGAGACAACCGCGCCAGCGGGTCGGCGCGAGACTCGGAGCCGCCGCCTGCCCACAAACCACTGCTATTGAAACTGAAGACCGGGTCCAGGTCGTTACGCTGGGAAGCGGGCGTGATGGAAGGCATCAGGTTATCCAGCACCAGCGGTTCGGCATTGGGCGTCGAGTAGTAGCCCAGCACCATGTGCGCCTGGGTAATCTGACTACGCCCGATCCGCGCGCGTACGTAAATCATGCGAAGCCGGTCACCCGGAACGCCCAACTGCTTTAACGTGATGTATTTGGCAATCGAATAATCTTCACAGTCGCCCTGGCCTTTACCCATGGCTTCCAGGGGCGTGGCCCAGAAGTCTTCCTGGCCCCAGTTGTTGATATCATCTACCCAGCGAATGCGCCGGTTGAAGAAGTCATTCACGTCACGCAGCTGCGTTTGAATATCCTGGCCCTGCAGGCGGTCGAGCAAACTGAACCACTCTTCCAGTACGTTCACGCCGCTTTGGCCGTAAAGCCGTTGCATGGATTGACGCAGCTGCTGAGGGTTGAAGGCGGCCGCAGGAGAGGGCTGAAGCCCCAGCCCAACACCCAGCAACAAGGCGCCTGTGACGGTCAAGAACCGCCGACGTGTCAGGCCATGGGGAGGAGGGAGTGAGTGCAGGGACATGGACGCCATGAGCGTTGGGTAAATAGGCCTTCAGATTACTCGCTGACATGCAAAAACGCTATCCCTGCTGGTCACAAAGCATCAACGTTTTGTTACTGGGCTGCCTGATAGGTGGCTTCCAACATGGGCTCCAGTTCGGGCCAAACGTTGTCGAGAATGATAGGCTGGGCCTCTGCCGTGGGATGAATGCCATCGCTTTGCATCAACTGTGTATTGAGCGCCACATCTTCCAGCAGGAAGGGCACCAGTGAAAGCGCGTACTCATCCGCCAGCGAGTGGAACACGCCGGTAAAGGCATCACGGTATGCCTGCCCGTAGTTGGGCGGAATATCGATGCCCAGCAGCAGTACCTCGGCATCGGCCTGCTGGCTCTGTTCGATCATGCTGGCCAGGTTGGCGCGCATCTGGGCGGGGGGCAGGCCGCGCAGGCCATCGTTGCCGCCCAGCTCCAGCAGAACGATATCCGGCTGACGCTGTCGGAGAATATCGGCGAATCGTTGAGCACCGCCAGCGGTGGTTTCACCGCTGATGCTGGCATTGACCACCTCGGCCTCGCCCTCCAGACGCTGGGCGAGCAGCGCCACCCAGCCTTGCTCTTCTTCGATACCATAGGCAGCGCTCAAGCTATCGCCCATCACCAGCAGTGTGGGCAATGAGTGGGCACTGTCGTCATCATGGCCGTCATCGGCGTGCGCTGGAAGTACGCTCAAGCAGGCCGCCAGCGTAATGGCCGCCAGCATCACGAAGTTTGAGAAGGCCGATTTTGCAAAAGCTGTGTTGAAGAAGCCAGTTTTCAAGAGTGTCGTGTGCATCGCCTGCTGTATAGGTACCATTCGTTGTCGAACCGTTATTAAAGGGAATTCACGCTTCATGTCCTACTCCTCTGACCCTACTTCCAAAGTGCCCAGCGATGCTGCCAACGCGCATCCGCCCATCACCGACACGCTAACGTCAGATAAGGTTCCCCCGGCCATGGCGCCCAACGTGGTGCTACATGCCCATCAGTTGGCAAAACGCGTCGCCAGTGGCGAGCGCTCGCTGACCATTCTGGACAACCTCGATCTCAGCGTGGCCGCCGGGGAAAGCGTTGCCATTCTGGGCAAGAGTGGGGCCGGTAAGTCTACCCTGCTGGGGCTACTGGCGGGGCTGGACACGCCCAACGACGGTGAGCTGACGCTATTTGGTCACCCGTTGAGCCAGCTGGATGAGGATGGCCGTGCCGCGCTCAGGGCCGGACGAGTAGGCTTCGTGTTTCAAAATTTCCAACTGCTGCCCACGCTCAGCGCCTTCGAAAACGTGCTGCTGCCACTGGAGCTGTCGCCACGGGCAGGGGAAACCGCTGCCGCCCAGCAATGGCTGGAACGTGTGGGGCTAGGGGAGCGCACCTCGCATCTGCCCAAGCAGCTGTCGGGGGGCGAGCAGCAGCGCGTGGCGATTGCCCGTGCCTTCGTCACCGACCCGGAGCTGGTGTTCGCCGACGAACCCACCGGCAACCTCGACCCGGATACCGGCGCACAAATCATCGACCTGCTGTTCACGCTGAACCAGCAGGCGGGCACCACGCTGATCCTGGTGACCCACGACCACGCATTGGCGCGCCGTTGCGACCGCTGCCTGCGGCTCACCAATGGCCAGTTGACGCCTTTCGTTCCCGCTCCGGCCACCAGCGAGGAAGGCAATGAGTGACATCAACTGGCGGCTGGCCGCCCGTAGTTTAAAACGTGACTTGCGCGCGTCAGATGTCCGGGCGCTGTTCGTGGCGCTGATGTTGGCGGTGGCGGCATCTACCATGATCGCCTTTTTCCTGGACCGTCTGGAGCGTGGCCTGGAGCGCCAGGCCAGCCAGATACTGGGCGGCGATCTGGTGCTGGAACAGCGCGAGCCCTTCGATGAGCGCCTGCGTACCGAACTCGAAGCGGCGGGCTTTACCCTGAGCGATCAGGTAGACCTGGTGTCGATGATTAGTCGCGGTGAGCGCTTTCAACCGGCCAGCCTCAAGGCCGTCGATGATATCTACCCTCATTATGGCGTCAACCTGGTCGATCTGGGCAACGGCGTCGAACGGCTGGCCTCCGGGCCTGCCGCCGGTGAAGCCTGGGCCGACCCGCGCCTGGCGGAGCTGATCGAGATCCAGATTGGTGATCAGGTACAGGTAGGCCAAACCGAGCTGACCATCACCGGCATCATCGAGCGTGAAGCCGACCAGTCCGCAGGGTTTGGCAACTTCAACCCCCGGCTGATGCTCAATACCGCCGACCTTGATGCCACCGGGCTGGTGCAGCCTGGCTCCCGGGTCGAGTTCGAGCTGCTGGCCGCCGGGCCGCCTGCTGCTCTGGAGCAAGTGCAAGGCTTGCTGGCGGAATTACGCCGGGAGGGCGTGGACGTGCGTGATGTCCGCGTCGACCGGCCGCAGCTGGGCAATGCACTGCAGCGCGCGGAGAGCTACCTGGGGCTGGCAGGGCTGGCAGCGGTGCTGTTGGCCGGGGTCGCGGTGGCCATGTCGACCCGTCGCTATGTCGAACGCCACCTGGACACCGCCGCGCTGCTGCGCTGCTTCGGCGCTAGCCAGCAACAGCTGGTCGTGCTGTTCAGCCTGCAACTGGTGGGGCTGGCGTTGATAGCCTCGCTGCTGGGGGCCATCCTCGGGCTGGTAGGCCAGGCACTGCTGCTGTGGTTATTGAGCAGCTTCCTGCCCATGACGCTGCCTGCCCCCGGCATCATGCCGCTATGGCTGGGTATCTTCACCGCGCTGGCGGTGCTGGTGGGCTTTGCCGGCCCCACCTTGCTGCGCATCAAACAGGTGAGCGCGCTGAAAGTGCTGCGCCGTGAGCTGGACCCACTGCCGCCTGCCGCCTGGCTGGTGGTGGGCGTGGCCAGCTTGGTGTTTGGTGGCCTGCTGTGGCTCTACTCGGGCAGCTTCTCGCTGGCCCTGGCGCTGCTGCTGGGCGGTTCTCTGTTGCTGGCACTGTTGTGGGGCGTCAGTGCCTTGCTACTGAACGGCTTGCTCAAGGCAGTGCAGGGCCTCTCCGGTGCCAGTGAGTGGGGCCAGGCCCTGCGCCTGGGGGGGCGGCAGTTAGCCCGGCGCAAACAGGCCGGGTTGGGGCAACTGCTGGCCTTTTCGGTGACGTTTTTCGCCATGGCCATGATCGTGCTGGTACGTGGTGATCTGCTGACCACCTGGCAAGACCAGCTGCCGGACACCACACCCAACTACTTTGCCATCAATATCCAGCCCAGCGAACGCGAGGCCTTCGAGCAGGCCGTGGCCCCTCGCGTCGAGACCCAAAGCACGCTCTACCCCATGGTGCGCGGGCGCATCAGTGCCATCAACGGGCAAGCCCCTCGGGATGCCGTGCCACCCGATGCCCGTGGCGACAACTCCTTGCGCCGGGAGCTGAACCTCACCTGGCAAGCCACGCTGCCGGAAGGCAATCGCGTGGTGGCCGGGCAATGGTTTCGCACCCCCAGCGAGCCCCAGGGTTGGATGAGTGAAGTCGAAGCCACTGCCTCGGCGGTGGCCAGCACCGTACCCATTTCCGTGGAGGAGGGGCTGGCAGCCCGCCTGGGGCTAGGCGTGGGCGATGAAATGACCTTCACCGTGGGGGGCGATACCATCACCACCCGCATCGACAGTTTGCGCAGCCTGAACTGGGATAGCTTCAACCCCAACTTCTTCGTGATCTTTCCGCCGGGCGTGCTGGAGTCCTTTGGGCATAGCTTCATCACCGCCTTCCACTTGCCAGACGCGGAGCAGGGCCTGGTTCGCCAACTGGTCAGCGACTTCCCCGGCGTCTCGTTGCTCAACGTCGATGCCATCCTGGGTCAGGTGCGGGACGTGCTCACTCAGGTAACGCGGGCAGTCGAGCTGGTGCTGGCCCTGGTGCTGTTGGCAGGGGTGAGCGTGTTGTATGCTGCCCTCACGGCCAGCCGACCGGTACGCGCCCATGAAAGCGGCCTGCTGCGGGTGTTCGGGGCGGGTAATCGGATGATCTCCCGCGTGCAAGGAGCCGAGTACGCCCTGCTGGGCTTTGCCAGCGGGCTGCTGGGCGCCGTGCTGGCCGAGCTGGTCACCGCCGCGCTCTACCTCTACTGGCTCGACCTCACCCCGCGCTTGCATTGGGGCCTGTGGCTAGTGCTGCCCCTGGGCGGCGCGCTGTTGATCGGCATCATTGGTCATCTGCTTTCTTACCAACTGCGCCGCCAAGCCCCCGCCGCCAGCCTGGGGCTGTTGGGAGAAGCGTAGGCAATGAAGGAGTGGCTGCCCCGGCAGCCACTCAAGCCCACTTGAGAGAGGCCCATTCATTGGCTTATAGCCAGAGCAGCCACCCAAGCTATCCTGTGGGAGGCCAATTTATTGGGCGACTGCCTGGGCAGGCACCCAAGCTATCCTGTGGGAGGCCAATTTATTGGGCGATTGCTTGGGCAGGCACCCATATCAAGCTGGGTACTGGAATCATCGCGAGCTAAAGCTCCCTCCCACAAGAGTCTCCCAGCCACAAGAGTCTCCCAGCCACAAGAAGCTTCCAGCCACAGCTGGGCTTATTGGCTATACCAGAGCAGCCACCCAAACCAACTTGTGGGAGGC
The DNA here is from genome assembly GCF_002810305.1 of Halomonas sp. 141. Taxonomy (NCBI): domain Bacteria; kingdom Pseudomonadati; phylum Pseudomonadota; class Gammaproteobacteria; order Oceanospirillales; family Halomonadaceae; genus Halomonas; species Halomonas sp. 141. The sequence continues at coordinate 266 of NZ_PINZ01000010.1, read as the reverse complement.
CAGTTCATTGGCTTATAGCCAGAGTAGCCACTCAAACTATCCTGTGGGAGGCCAATTTTATTGGGCGATTGCTTGGGCAGGCACCCATATCAAGCTGGGTGCTGGAATCATCGCGAGCTAAAGCTCCCTCCCACGAGAGGCTCCCAGCCACAGTGGGGTTATTGGCTATAGCCAGTGCAGCCACCCAAGCTATCCTGTGGGAGGCCAATTTTATTGGGCGATTGCTTGGGCAGGCACCCATATCAAGCTGGGTGCTGGAATCATCG
>NZ_PINZ01000109.1:0-1188 GCF_002810305.1 Halomonas sp. 141 | reverse complement strand
ACCAGGCATCGGTGCGCTGGCGCAGGAAGTGGTTGTAGACGTACCGCACACAGCCAAACGTCCGGGCAAGCTGATCGACTTGCTCAGGCGTAGGATAAAAACGATAACGGTAGGCGCGGTGTACGGTCGTCATGACTTGAATCTAGCGCGGTAAATATAGCCTGTCAACCAGGGGGCGCTGCGCGCCTCGCGCTATCCTTCCCCGGCCTGGAAGGCCGAGGTTTGACGCGCAATTTGATCAACGGCTTAGCGTGGGATACGATTCGTGGGTATCACCAGCTCAACCGCGGTTTTAAAGCGGAGAAAACCGACCGCGGCGAAGCCAATTGGCAAACCCAACCCTGTACGCTATTCTGTACATTAACAAGATCGCGTACAGGAGTACCCTTTATGGATGCCATCAGCTACACCGCCGCTAGAACCAACCTAGCAAAAACCATGGAGCAGGTCTGTGAAGACCACTCTCCTATGATCATCACCCGCAATAAGGCGCAATCCGTGGTCATGATCTCTCTCGAAGACTATGAAGCACTGCAAGAGACAGCCTACCTCCTGCGCGCGCCCAAAAACGCCCGCCGTTTACTGGAATCCGTTGCCGAGTTGGAGCAAGGGGGCGGTCAGGAAAAGGAGCTTCTTGAATGAAGCTCATCTTTTCCGAGAACGCTTGGGAAGACTATTTATACTGGCAGAAAACTGACAAAAAGATTCTCAACCGAATCAACAAGCTAGTCAAAGAAATCAAGCGAGAGCCATTTGAAGGAGTCGGCAAGCCAGAACCCCTTAAACACAGCCTCGCGGGTTACTGGTCTCGGCGAATCAACGAAGAACACCGCATCGTTTACAAGGTCACGGATGACGCTTTGCTTATTGCCCAGCTGCGGTATCACTACTGATTTAACGCTGAGCTCAATGTGGATAGGCCCTCGTAAGATCACCAACCAGCTTTTCAAACAGATGCTGTTAGGATAAGCCACGTAAGGCCTAACATATCAGCCCCCCAGCGGCCCCAGGGCAGGAGCGCCTTAATGGCGATAAGGCTGGTTGGGCTTCCAAGGTAGACGCTGCACACGGTCGGTGAATTCGACGATGCGCTCCACCAACAGTGGGGCTACCGCCAAGGTGGCGCCCTCGTTGCAGGCAACAGCAATCAGCTCTACGGCATGTTGGCGATCCTCGATGCTGATCATG
>NZ_PINZ01000108.1:0-1198 GCF_002810305.1 Halomonas sp. 141 | reverse complement strand
GGCCGGATATAAGCGTGCAGTCCTCATCCGTGTCCATCTCATGGCTTGCTTGCTCAACGGGACGGGTCCATATAAGGGAGCTTTAGCTCGCGACGATTCAAGCACAGGTGCCTGCCCAGGTAATCGCCGCCCAATAAAATTGGCCTCCCACAGGTTGGTTTGGGCTGCTGCTCTACCCAGTTACAACCATATAGCATTCCAGTAGCTATAGGATTTGATATCGTCGACCAAATTGGCACGCAATGGATTGGCGACAATATATCTGGCCGCTGCTTTTAGGGCAGTTTCATCTCTAATCATTCGATCATGAAAGCCGTCCTGCCAAACGCTCTGTCCAATATCCAAAGACACATAGGTCTTGTAGCGTCTTACGGCCTCCGATAGCTGTTCATTTAATTGAAAAAGCCAATGAATGTGGTCTGGCATGACGACATAGGCGTAAGTAATGGTAAGAACTGACACACGTGGATGATAAAAGTGTCGAGCCGCATGACGGGCCCGGGAAAAAGTGGAAAAGACAGGTTGCCGACGCTGAGTGGTAATGGTCACCAGGTAGTAACTGTTGGGGATGGAGAGCCTGCCACGTCGCAGCTGATAACTTCTACTCATGTGGCCACTCTCCCTTTATGTGATTAACTTCATTTAAACTAGCATATTTTCGTTAATCGATTGATCGGTGACAGAAAGCGCAGGTGAGGCTGGAAGCTTCTTGTGGCTGGGAGCCTCTCGAGGGAGGGAGCTTTAGCTCGCGATGATTCCAGCACCCAGCTTGATATGGGTGCCTGCCCAAGCAATCGCCCAATGAAATTGGCCTCCCACAAGATAGCTTGAGTGGCTGCCCAAGCAATCGCCCAATAAATTGGCCTCCCACAAGATAGCCTAGGTGCCTACCCAGGCAGTCGCCCAATAAATTGGCCTCCCACAGGATAGCTTGGGTGGCTACTCTGGCTATAAGCCAATGAACTGGCCTCCCACAAGTTGGTTTGGGTGGCTGCTCTGGTATAAGTATAGCCAATGAATTAGCCAATAAGCCCAGCTGTGGCTGGAAGCTTCTTGTGGCTGGAAGCTTCTTGTGGCTGGAAGCTTCTTGTGGCTGGGAGACTCTTGTGGCTGGGAGCCTCTCGTGGGAGGGAGCTTTAGCTCGCGATGATTCCAGCACCCAGCTTGATATGGGTGCCTGCCCAAGCAATCGCCCAAT
>NZ_PINZ01000107.1:0-1225 GCF_002810305.1 Halomonas sp. 141 | reverse complement strand
GGCCAGACGGCGGACGACTTCGCGCGCGACTTCGAGGCTAACGTCCAGCGTCTGCTGGAAGCGGCCAAGAGCGGTCGCTACCGGGCGCCGCCGGTGCGGCGCGTCAATATTCCCAAGGGAGACGGGCGCTCCACACGGCCGATTGGCATTCCTACCTTCGAAGACAAGGTCCTGCAACGTGCCGTGGTGGCCCTGCTGGAGCCGCTCTATGAGCATGATTTTCACGAGTGCTCGTATGGTTTCCGGCCGGGGCGCTCGGCGCATCAGGCCATCGGAACGGTGAGGAATGGCCTGATGTCGATGGGCGGAGGCTGGGTCATTGATCTGGACATCAAAGCCTTCTTCGACACGATCGACCACCAGCACCTGCGTGCGTTTCTGCAGCAACGAGTGAAGGACGGCGTGATCCTCCGCCTGATCGGCAAGTGGCTCAAGGCCGGGGTATTGGACGCCGGGCAATGGCAGAAGGGCGAGATAGGCAGCCCACAAGGGGGTGTGATTTCCCCCTTGCTGGCGAATGTCTACCTCCACTACGTGCTGGATGAGTGGTTTGAGCAAGACGTCAAACCACGCCTGCGCGGACGGGCATTCTCGGTGCGCTTCGCCGATGATGCCGTGCTCGCCTTCAGCAACGAAGCTGATGCCCGCAAGGTGCTGGAGGTACTGGCCAAGCGCTTTGCGCGCTTCGGCCTTACCCTGCACCCGACCAAGACTCGGCTGGTACGGTTTCGGCCACATCGCGAGCTACGGGCCGAGACCTTCGACTTCCTGGGCTTTACCTATTACTGGGGGAAGTCCCTGCGTGGACGCTGGATCATCAAGCAGAAAACGGCCAAGGACCGGTTCAAGCGAGGCCTGAAGCGAATTTCGCTGTGGTGCCGAGCCAACCGCCACCTGCCCCTGCGTGATCAGCACCGCCAACTCTGTCGAAAGGTTATGGGGCACTATGCGTACTACGGGATAACCCACAACATCGAGTCTCTGCAACGCTTCCAATACAGGGTTCAGACAACCTGGATCAAGTGGCTCAGGAGGCGATCGCAGAGAGGATGGTTCCCGTGGGAGAAGGCAAGGCAACTGTTGCTGACACTCCCGTTACCGCGAGCGAGAATCGTGCACCGAGCGTCCTTCGTGTGAACCTGACGGTTGAGGAGCCGAGTGCGTCAATCGCGCACGCTCGGATCTGTGGGGGGCCGGAACGAGCAATCGTCCGGTCTACCCGACC
>NZ_PINZ01000106.1:0-1235 GCF_002810305.1 Halomonas sp. 141 | reverse complement strand
TGTTCTGGTCAAGTCAGAGCGGACACATTTTCAAGCCGCAGCTGCCAATTCAATCTCCCTCGGCGTCTGGTAGCCCAGGGTCGAGTGGAGCCGGCAGCTGTTGTACTCCATCTCGATGTATTCGATCACGTCCCGCCGTGCTGCCTGTCGGCTCCAGTATCGCTGACCAACCAGCCACTCGCTTTTCAGTGAGCCGAAGAAGCGCTCCATGACGGCATTGTCCCAGCAATTCCCCTTGCGGCTCATCGAGGCCTGGAACCCGTGCCGATCCAGCGTGGCGCGGTAATCACGAGACGCGTACTGACTACCGCGGTCGCTGTGATGGATCAACCCGCTCTCGGGCTGCCGGCGACCTACGGCCATCTCCAGGGCGTCCAGCACCAGCGACGTGCGCATGTGGTCGGCCATCGCCCAGCCCACTAACTGCCGGTCGTGGAGGTCGAGCACCGCCGCCAGATAGAGCCATCCTTCCAGCGTCCAGATCGCCGTGATGTCGGCCACCCAGGCCCGGTTCGGTGCCGCCACTGTGAATTGGCGGTTCAGCAGGTTGGGCGCCACCGGCAGGCTGTGCTGACTGTCGGTTGTATGACGCCAGCGTCGCCGCTGCCGTGCCTCTACGCCTGCTTCCCGCATCAGGCTGCGGGCCTGGTAACGGCCGACGTCGTAGCCGCGACGCCGCAGTTCTCTGGCCATGCGGCGGCTGCCGTAGCTGCCGCGCTTCCGGCGATGGATCTCTCTGACCTCACGGAGCAGGGCCTGGCGATGATCATCCGGGCCACGCCGTCGCCAGGCATAGAAACCACTCCGGCTGACCCGCATGACCCGACACAACACGGCCACGGGATAGGTGGCCTTCTCCGACTCGATGAACTGGTATCTCAGCTCGACTCTTTGGCGAAGAAGGCCGCCGCCTTTTTTAAAATATCCTTTTCAATCTGAAGCTTACGAACTTCTTCGCGGAGCTTCTTGATCTCGGCGTCGCGATCATCCTCCTGCCGCCCCGGGGTGCCGGAGACCTGCTGACGATGCTTGCGGCACCACCGGTCCAGCACGCTGCGCTCCACGCCCAGGCGCCGGGCAGCCTCAGATACGGAATACCCCTGATCGATCACCAGGTTCACCGCATCCGCCTTGAATTCATCGGAAAACCGACGTCGAGTCTTCTTGGTCATGAACACCTCCATTGCCTCCATTATGAGGCTTATCGGGGTGTCCGCTCCAATTGGACCACTTCA
>NZ_PINZ01000105.1:0-1239 GCF_002810305.1 Halomonas sp. 141 | reverse complement strand
CTGCTGCGCCCCGTAGTGGATGCCCAGACCGACAACGTGTTGCGCAGCCGGGTGCTGGCGATGGATGAAACGCCCATCAAGGCCGGCCACCAGGGGCGCGCAGGCCCGCAAAAAGGCAAGATGAAATCCGGCTGGTTCTGGCCGCTGTACGGCGATGCCGACGAGGTGGTGTTCACCTACTCGAACAGCCGTGGGCGTGCCCATATCGAAGAAGTACTCAGCGAATCGTTCAGCGGCACCCTGATCAGTGACGGCTACGCGGCCTATGCCCGCTACGCTGCCGCTCAGGAGAGCGTCACCCATGCCCAATGTTGGGTGCATGGTCGTCGTTATTTTATCGAAGCACAGAAAGATCACCCGGAGACCGTCACCGACGCGCTGCAACAGATCGCCAAGGTGTACCGGAATGAAGAGATCATCAAAACCCAGGGGCTAACTGGCGAGAAGAAACGCCAGTACCGGTTGGATCACTCGAAGCCGGTGGTCAGCGACTTCTTCCAGTGGTGCCGGGATCAGTTGGCACAAGGCGGCCTCGTGCCCAGCGACCCGCTGACCAAGGCCCTGAACTACGTGCTCAGCCGGGAAGCCAGCCTGACCGTATTCCTGGAAAACCCGGACGTCCAGCCAGACACCAACCACCTGGAGCGGGCGCTACGCCCCATTCCCATGGGCAAGAAAAACTGGATGTTCTGCTGGACCGAGCTGGGCGCCGAACACCTGGGCATCATCCAGAGCCTGATCAGCACCTGCAAGCTGCACGGTATTACCCCGTACACATATCTGGTGGACGTGCTGCAACGCATCAGCCAGCACCCGGCCCTTGAAGTCAGCGACCTGACGCCCCGACTCTGGAAAACCCGGTTCGCCGAGAACCCGTTACGGGCGCTGATCGACCCACGTCATCCTGATCGCCAGAACCCACAGCCGGAGGCCACCGTTCATGCGCATTGATGACATGAGCATCGACCAGTTGCTGGAACTGAATCAGTATATCTGCCGACGCATTGATGAGCTCCGGGATCAGGCAAATCTCCAGGCGCTGAGTCAGTTGCGGGTTGGCCTGAAGGTGACCTTCGAGGTCCGGGAAGGCCCGGTATTGGGGATCGTCACCAAGATCAACCGCAAGAGTGTGATCGTGCTGGGCGAGGATGGCAGGAAGCAATACAAGGTCTCGCCGGAGTTATTAAGGCCCCTCCGTGACGTGAAGTAGGTCAACTACGTCTTGGAATGAACGCTTAC
>NZ_PINZ01000104.1:0-1245 GCF_002810305.1 Halomonas sp. 141 | reverse complement strand
TACAAGGTCTCGCCGGAGTTATTAAGGCCCCTCCGTGACGTGAAGTAGGTCAACTACGTCTTGGAATGAACGCTTACTTTTGGGATGGTGAAACCGTGATCTGGCCCAAGGCTGACATGTTGAAAGGCACCATGATGAGCATCATTCAGCGCCAACTTGAACGTCTTGATATTCCGCAGCGCCACGAAGCCATCACCTTAAAACGTCTTGGAGAGCTGTCTGGCGCTGCCGTGATGAATTCATGGACACCCGGTATTCCAGTCACCGCCATTGCTTCCAATGTTATCGAGGAAGCAAGGCAGTTCATCAACCTGCTCCATAAAGCCTACGAGGCTGAACCCGCCAATTTCCCTTAAGGATAGATCGCTTGCTAACTATTCAACCACAGATAAGAAAAGTTCCGACATAGCCGGTTGGAAGGTTGGGGTGCTCGCCCTACCTTTCCTTACCAGAGTGCCGCTCATAGTCGGTAGAAACATATGCTCTCATTCTGCCCAGATTACTCAACCACCGCACGAACAAAAGTTGCTAACGCCCGCCTAAGGGGCTGGCAACGCATACCACTAAACTCAAACACAACAACTATAACCACCGCGGTTCATTGGGACTGGAAACGCTACGCGTTGACAGTCCCTCTTGAGGCGTTTGTTATGCATGTGCCACAACACGAGCCATATGGTAAACGTCAACGTAGCTGCCATTTCTGAATGCATAAGCTTTCGACTCACCTTCAATTACAAAGCCGAATTTCTTGTACAAGTTAATCGCTCGTTCGTTATCCACATAGACCGTCAATTCGATTCGTTTCAAATTCAGCCAGTTATCCGCTAAATCGATGACCGTTTTCAGTAAAGCACTACCAACACCTAAACCTTGAACATCGTCTTTGACGCCCATACCGAATGTACCGACGTGACGACGTCGCGGATTGGTACATAGCTCAAAGCCCAAATTACCTACTACTTCACCGTCCATTACTGCCACATATGCATAAACGTGCTCTGGAATATTCTGGAAACGTTTTTCCCACATATCTGAGGATGGAAGCGGAAGTTGTAATGTGCCAGTGTAGGCATTTGGGCACTCATAAATTCCTTTTATCGCTTTAGCATCTGATGGCTCTGCTCGCCTGACTTCAACAACCATAGTTCCTCTTTCCTAAAAAATGCATAACAGTGATTATACGCCCTGCCATGAAACCTCAATGAACGTGACATCACAATGACTGAGGTTTCATAGCCACCA
>NZ_PINZ01000103.1:0-1246 GCF_002810305.1 Halomonas sp. 141 | reverse complement strand
CGATCAGCTTGCCCGGACGTTTGGCTGTGTGCGGTACGTCTACAACCACTTCCTGCGCCAGCGCACCGATGCCTGGTTCGAGCGCCAGGAACGCATGGGCTATAACGCCACGGCCAAAGCGCTCACCAGCCTCAAGAAAGAGCCGGACACCGCCTTCCTGGCCGAGGTGTCCAACGTCTGCTTGCAACAGTCGCTCCGGCATCTGGATCGGGCCTTCAGCAACTTCTTCAAAGGCCAGGCGCGGTATCCCACCTTCAAGAAGAAGCAGCGCAAGCAATCGGCCACTTACATGGCCAACGGCTTTCGCTGGCGCGACGGCAAACTGTGGCTGGCCAAGCAAAAAGACCCGCTGGCTATCCGCTGGAGCCGGTCTTTTTCCGGCACGCCGAGCAGTATCACGGTGAGCTGTGACACCGCTGGCCGTTACCATGTCAGTTTTTTGGTGGAGGAAGCGGCCACACCACTGCCGGTCACCCCCAACATGGTCGGCATTGATCTGGGGCTGACGCACCGCGTCATCACCAGCGACGGCGACAAAATCCCCAACCCGCGTTTTTTGCGGCGCACTGAGCGTAAGCTGGCACGGGCGCAACGGAACCTGTCGCGTAAACAGAAAGGGTCGCAGAACCGCGCCAAAGCGCGGCATCGGGTCGCCAGGGTGCATGCCAGGCTGACCGACCAGCGCCGTGACGCCACCCACAAACTTTCCACGCAGCTTATTCACGAGAACCAAGTCATTGCTGCCGAAAGCTTGCAAATCAAGAACATGGTCAAAAACCGCTCGCTGGCCAGGGCCATCAGCGACGTGGGCTGGCATCAGCTCACCCAACAACTGACGTACAAGGCCGAACGATACGGGCGTGAGTTCGTCCAGATCGACAAGTGGTATCCCAGCTCGAAGCGTTGTTTTCACTGTGGTCATATCACCGAGAAGATGCCACTGAACGTCCGCACCTGGGACTGCCCTGGCTGTGGCACCCAAGGCATTGACCGCGACGTAAACGCTGCCCGCAACATACTGCAATCGGGCAAAGCCATTCTGGCCGGGGCTGACAAGCTTCGCCAGCATGAGAAAACTACCGTGGGGCTCACGGGAGGTTAAGCCTGTGGAGCTTGTGTAAGACCTGAGGTGCTATCACCAGGGGCAACGGGCTGCGAAGCAGGAACCTGGAAGGCAACAACCAGGGAATCCCCTTCCTTTCCGTCGTCAGACGGCAGCGCAAGCTGAGGGAGGGGAGGAGGTCAA
>NZ_PINZ01000102.1:0-1262 GCF_002810305.1 Halomonas sp. 141 | reverse complement strand
CTCTACCGAGAAGTACCGCGTCGAACAGGGTGATCTGCTCATCAACGAGGCCGAGGTGGCGGTCGATGAGGAAGAGGCCAGCGCCCAAGACGACACGGTTGACGGCGAGGCTGACGCGCCGGCCGCCCCCCACCAGCCGACCAAGCGCCGCACCCGTGGCGGTAACTGTCAAGGTATCTGTCGCCCTGTTTGATTTTTATGCAGCTATTTTCTCTACCTCCCTAACTACTCGGCGCTCTGGGTTTAGCGATACTAATGTCACAGGATGCCAGTTGCGGGTGTCCCCACTCCAGCGCTCAGGATGCACAGCTCTGGCTGCAAGGTTGAGGGCATGTCTCTTGGCCAATATGACTTTGTCTTCTCCTGTGTGGCGCTGCATCGGCGTCACGAAGCGGATAGCACTGTGGCGGTGCTCATAGTTGTACCACTGGACGAAGCCGTGCACCCAACGCTGGGCAGCTGATAGGTCAGCGAAGCCACTGACAGGGTAGTTCGGCACATACTTGCAGGTGCGGAACAGAGCCTCGGAGAAGGCGTTATCGTTGCTCACACGCGGTCGACTGAACGAAGGCTGGATCTGCAGATCTCTCAGCTTCTCAAGCAAGGTAATGCCTTTGAAGGGGCTGCCGTTATCTGCGTGCAGCACCAGAGGCTGGCCTACCATGTTTTCGGCCAGCACGGCTCGCTCAATGACACGGCGTGAGTTAGCTGCAGACTCCCCCAGAAAGGCTTCCCAGCCCACGACTTTACGGCTGAAGATGTCGAGGATCATCACCAGATAGTAGTAGGTACCCTTGGCTGGCCCAGGAAGCCAGGTGCAGTCCCAGGACCACACCTGGTTGGGGGCGGTTGCTGTATGTGTAGTCGGCGCTGGCTGTGATTTGCGGGCTTTGGCGCGTCCCCGGTGTGCCAGCTGGCCATGTTTACGCAGCACTCGATAAAAGCTCGATACGGAGGCAATGTAACGCTGCTCTTCATCCATCAGCCGAATAACAATTTGATCCGGCGGTAAAGCAGCAAACTCGTCACGGTGGCATTGCCTCAAGATCTCGGCCTCTTCTTCTGGGGTCAGCGCATTAGCGGGGGCTGGGCGTTCGGCTAAAGGGCGTTTGTCGCCTGTTAGCTTTCCCGCCTGCATCCAGCGTTGGTGAGTCCGGATAGAAATCCCGACAACTTCACAGGCAGCCGCCAAGGTGGCGCCCTCGTTGCAGGCAACAGCAATCAGCTCTACGGCATGTTGGCGATCCTCGATGCTGATCATG
>NZ_PINZ01000101.1:0-1281 GCF_002810305.1 Halomonas sp. 141 | reverse complement strand
CTGACGGATCCCCACGAAATAGATAAGAAAATCAGGATGATATGATTGAAAAGGCCTGCATGGGTCGGCATGTTGTTAATCGCCAAACCAACAATATGCCTAAGGAGACCCATGCAGGCCCCTCGATTCTTACATACTCTGCTGACCTCATCACTCCCCCTGGTCCATGCCAAGCGCCTGCAGGCGCTGCTCGACACGGTGGGTGCCCTGCTGGGCGAGCGCCGCCTGGGCTTGACCGCCCTGGGGCGTGCCTTGCCAGGGCCAGTGGCTACCAAGCACACCATCAAGCGAGTCGATCGGTTGCTGGGCAACCCTCACCTGCATCAGGAGCGTCCCCTGTTCTATTGGCTCGTGGCCAGCCTGCTGATTGGCCACATGACCCGCCCGCTGATTCTGGTGGACTGGTCGCCGATTGATGACCGTGGCAAACGGTTCTTGCTGCGCGCCGCGGTGCCCTTTGCCGGGCGCTCGCTGCCAATCTTCGAGAAAGTCCACCACAAGGATGGCTGCCAACACTGTGAGGCATACTTGTTGGCCGCTCTGGCCGAGATACTGCCTGACAACGCCACGCCGATCTTGGTCACCGATGCGGGCTTTCGTAATCCCTGGTTCGAGGCGGTTGAGGCACGTGGTTGGTACTACGTCGGCCGGGTGCGTAGCCCGGTTCGCTGCCAGCTGCCAGGGCAGGCGTGGCAACCTGTGTCAGACCTGTTTCCGCAAGCGACATCGGTACCGCGGGCGCTGGGTTCCGTGCAAATTGCTGAGAGCAATCCACTGACCACCCGCATGGTGCTCTACCATCGGCCGCCGCAGGGGCGCAAGCATCGCAACAAGCGCGGACAGGTCTCCCAGGACAGCCGCAGCCGGGCGATTGCCCAGCGCCAGAAGGAGCCCTGGGTGCTGGTCAGTAACCTACCGGCGCGCTCAACGCTGGCGGACAAGTTGGTGGCCATTTACCGGCAGCGCATGCAGATTGAAGAGGGCTTCCGCGACGTCAAGAGTCCCCAGTTCGGGCTGGGCTTCGGCATGCATCAGTCTCGCCAAGGCAAGCGGATCGAAATCCTGCTGCTGATCGCGATGCTGGCCAATGTCGTGGTGATGGTTGCCGGTCTTCAAGTCCGAGACAGCGGGCAACAGCGACGCTACCAGAGCAACACGATCCGTCATCGGAACGTTCTCTCCGTGTGGCGTTTGGGACTGGAGTGGCTGCGACGTCATTGTGTCGGTGCTGTCCCATGGCCCTCTTGGAAGACAGTTCTGACGAGCCTCCAAGGGGAAGTC
>NZ_PINZ01000100.1:0-1298 GCF_002810305.1 Halomonas sp. 141 | reverse complement strand
GCGTGGCTGGTGAGGGTGCGGCGACTGGCGCGGAACTTTATGTTGGGCATGGCACTGTCTGGGTGAATGGCGATAATGGCTATATTGCCATGCAGGTCAGTGGGTTAGAAGTGCTTCCGGGGGCCGGTCTCACGGATTCAGGTATATCCACATAGTGAATGTCTCGCACTTGTATCTGCCCCGTACCTAATGCAGGATTGTAATTCAAATCCCTTGAAGATATGTACTTCAAATCGTAGGCATTGTACTTAACAACCTCCATTATTCCATCCATAAGTCCGGATTCTTGGTTTCGAGTGGAGTAAACCCTATGTTTTAGAGACAAAATGATAAAAATATAGTCTGGATCTTCTACATATGCTGTTCTAATTCGTGCAAACGAAGTGATATTTGGAGACTTTCCACTGTTGTCAATGTCTTCCGCAGTCGCTTTAACATCCACCTCGGCAGTTACGCCACTTTCAACTTTACGTTGTCGTTTAAATTGAAGAATGACATCCGCCATATGAAGCCTTTCAACGGCCTCAACATTCATTAATGAATATTTGTTTGACTTGTCATCTGCAATTAATTGGAACGTTTCTGATGCCCATGCTTCAACAAATGGCCCAGCAATTTTGTTGATATTCTCCATGGGCAATCCGAGCTTGAGATTTGTGTTGATAAATATTTTGTTCTGCCCACTTTCAATAGCATTCTTAATAATCTCCTCGACGGTGTTCGTGACGAAGGTTGAACACTCTTCATAGTCTTCTGATTCCCGAGGGATTTTGAATACTTGACTTTCGTAACTCATAAATTACCTCTAATGTCAATTTCTGGATGGGTTTTCGTATAACGCTAAGCTAAACGGCAGACTCTGCGAAGCAGTGGCTGTCCGGTGGAGGCCACGCCTTTCGTGGCCGTAACGCATTTGAGCGCCTGGTTATGTGCCAGGAATGACCCAGGCAGATAGAAACAATGCTCCACTGATACTGAAAGCGAGCAAAGCAAACCCTTTGGGCACCTTCACTTCGGTCCTTGGGATCCCCCGAGCGACGCCATGCACGAGTGCTGTTATGAAAAAAGAGAAAATCACCCACAGCCCCAAGGTAACCAAAACCTCAAAGGTATCGGCTGCCTGCAATACAAAAAACAGTCCAAGTGCCACGACGATCAGCACGAAGCCGACCATCACAACGAAATCAAATACATCGTAGCGACGATTCATTGCATCACCACATAACGCCCGCCATCACCGGTGACAAAGCCGTAGCGAAGCGAAGGGTTTGGCATCCGGTGCATGGCTTGGTTATGTT